>CBDVBZ010000032.1:0-29130 GCA_965372355.1 uncultured bacterium
GCCGGTTTTCATGGAGTCGAGGCTGCCGTACCACGTGCCGCCGACGTACTGGGCGAATCCCTGCTGGCTCTTGACGATATCGTTCGTGGTCGCGATACCCTGCACGGTCAGGTCGTCCAGCGCCTCGGTGACATCGATCGGGCCTTCCGGCAGGTAGCCGATCCAGTTCCACCCCTGGCTCACCGGGATAACGGAATCCACAGAGACCGTTTCGCCCGTGTGGAGAATCGTTCCCGCCTGCGACAGCCGGATCATATAGCCGGACACGTTGTCGAGAACGAGCGCTGGCGCCCAACCGGTGGATTCGTCGACGAACTGCGTGAACGCCGTTTGCGACTTCACGATATCGCCCGACATTGGAGTGAGATCGGATGTCACACCCGCCGCGCTCATGTCCGGAGAGTGAATATTGGTCGAAAACCAGGTCCACCCTTGATCAACGGCGATCGCCAGCACGCTGTCGCCGACGGCGTCCGCCGTCGTGGCGGTCAGTGTGACGGGCGTCTCCGGGGTGCCGATCTGGCCGTTGGCCATAAACGGGTGGCTCTCGAGCGTCGCATTGTAGAGGCGGCAGTCGTCGTCATCCCACACCTGGAAACGGACCGTTTCGCCCTGTGTGCGGTTGCCGTAGATCGTGAGAAAGGCAAGATGCGTCGAGGGCAAGCCGGCGACGCTCTGAATATTGGCCACGCCACGCAGCTGGCTGCCCACGAAAGCTGCCAGCCGGTCGTTCGTATCCGTGGAAGTCTCGCCGCCGATATCCACCTCGGCGACCATGGTCATCGAATGTTCGTAGTTCCTCGGATTCACGTCCCAATCAAGCGGGAAGCAGGAGACGCTCAGTGTGAGGAACATCCCCGCCAGGGAGGTGTCTTCACCCGCCACGCCCTCGGCATAGATGCTGTCCGCGTACGTGCCCATGGCGAGCGTTTCCAGTATGGCAAAGGCGATGAGCTCGGTTGCGCCCGCCGCGATCGTGCCCGTCTCCGGTGTCGCCGACACGACCCACGACGGCATCTGTGTAATGTCGAAGTCAATCGCCATGCCCGTGCCGTTGGCCAATTCGGCCGTCACCGCGCCGGGACTCCGGAAGGGGACTTGCTCGGCCGGGTTGCTGTTGCCCCAGGCAAACCGGTTCTTGCGGTGGTTGAACGCCCAGGTGACGGCGCCGTCCATTATGTTGCCGACGATGTCGCGGATCGCGCTCACGCGGGCCTCCAAACGCCGGCCTTCCAGCAGCTCGGCGCTCGCCATCGGCGTGATAATGATCGTGTTTCCGTCGCACACGGTTTCGATACCGATCTGGGAACCCGCATTCGGGCCATCCAACCAGGTCAGCGTGACGCTATCCGCATCGATCGACGCGCAATCGATCGGTTCGTTGAACGTAATACGGATGTCCTCACCAAATGACAGATCTTCATCGGCCGGTTCGGGCGTGCCGAATACCAGGGGAGCGTGACGGTCGATCGTGCCCGTCGACACACCGGAGTAGCCGCGGCCACCGGAACACTGCGTGTAGGCCCGCAACTCATACGCGCCATCTGAGAGCGTATCGGGTGGTAGCCAGTGAATGATCGTCTCAACCTGCCCGAGTGAATCCGCGGGAATGCCGGACCACTCGGTGGGGCCGTCGCGCCCGGTACCGAGACGGCGGTACTGGCCCCATACACTCTGGAGCTCTTTGTCCTCGCTGATCTGCAGCTCGTAGTCGGTGAGGATGAGGTCGATGGCTGAGCTCAGCTCGCTGACCGCCCATCCGGGCTCCGGTCTGAACAATGTGATGTCGCTGCACGGCGCCTCGAACGTCACGTCGAAGTGCACCGTGTCCGCCAGGTTCAACGGACCGCCGTCCTCCCATATCCACCATTCGCAAAGCGGATAAACCATCACGGCGAGATTCTCGTAGTTGTAGCGAGTTGGCCCACGCTCGACGGTCAACGTCACCTCGACGGCTTGCCCGGACTCGACAAAATATACGAGATCGTCGTTGATGAACTCGCCGTTGGCCCTTAGAAGCGCCCCGTGAGGGTTCTCCGTCGCGATCTCACGCAAGGCGTACCGGCGCGCCTCCCCGGTGGGACTCAGGTTGGCGAGCGTCAGTAAAAACGTGGCGGGCTCATCGGGCGGCACCTCATAGTGTGCCGGTGGGGCGACCAGGAGCTGGGGTCTGTCCCGCGACATGACGCGGGCCTCGCCGGTGACGACATCCGGCCACGCCTCGTACGGGCAGGAAGAGGCCCCTCCAAGCACATCGAACACCGGCGATGGATACCGTCGGTCCTCCTTGATATCCACGGTAAAGCGGTCGCCGATGTTGTCGTCGCTGAGCACATACGCCACCCGCTCCGAGTGGGTACCCGTACTATCGGCATACTCCCAACGGCTGACGTCTTCGTGGTGGATGATTACCGGGAATTGCAGACTGAAAGAGCCGTAACTGCTGCCTGCTCCGAAGCCGAATGCATCGGAAGCGAAATCCGCGATCAATGTCTGCATATACGTGTAGGATTCGGTTGTCGTAGTCTCGTGCAGATAGCTGTACTCGGCACCGCCGCTAAAGGAGCGGTTCTCCAGCACCGTTCCTTCCTGCTTTAGACTCTCATTGGTTGCCACGAGGTTTTGCCAGTGGTCGCGCATCGGTCGAAACACATCGGCACTGTCCGAATCCTGCGCCTCGTAGTAATCCACCATGGACTGAAGTTCCGGGATGAGAACATCCTCGATATACCGCTGCGTGTAGGCGTACATGGTTGCGATCGAATCGGCCTGGAAACCGATGCCCGTGGATCGCGTGACCTCGCACTCCGTTACATCGATGTACACAGCCCTCGAAAAGAGATAATTGAGCCCGGCTCCCACGAATACGTCGCCCTCCTCGCCAACGAAAAGATCGTGGGATGAAGTGGACAGCCGCTCCTTGGTCGTGATCGTCAGGTCGGTTCTCGATTCTATGTTCGTTATTTCGCCCAGGAAGGCACTGGTTTCCGTTCTGGCCTGGCCATGAGCATGTTGGATCGACCCGGCGCCGAGCCCAAAGAAAAAGGATCCTTTAAATCCCACTTCGGTCCTGAGTCTCACACCGGTTTGCCAGCTCAGGAGGTACCTGTCATAGGAAATGTCGTGCTTCAGAGAGCGTTCCTTCTCCACGTAGGCGTAGGACCGGTCGCCGGGGGGATCGCGCAAGATGTAGAGCGGGATATCGGAAGTGGCCGTAATAAAGTCGGCGCCCTCCTCGGCCACATGACCGGTCACGAGCACCCATTCCTCCGCCGTCTCCGGCGTCCGGCCTTCCACCATGGCCACCGCACGAATCACCTTCTGGAACGAACGGTCGTTACCCTGAGCGTCCGCACGCCCTTGAATGAGGCTGGGTGTACAGGCGAATGTCGTGAAGAAGGCCTCTCCATCGCGGACCACCAGTTCTATTGGCGTGCCCTCCCGGTCGGAGATCTCGTCGTAGATGATGACGGTGCCGCTGTCCAGCGGGCAGGGACCTTCGCTGCCGTAGTCCTCGTTCACCTCGATAATGAGATCGAGCACCTCCAACTGGGGTATCACCGGCAGGTCATCGGGCAACGGCTGTCCGTCGAAGGTCAGTGACCCCGCACATTCGGCCGGGATGTATGACTCCAGCCCCTTGATAACGACCTCGAGCGGCGCGTGGTACATCATGTCCAGGATGACATCGGTGCTGTCGAGATCGACCTGGCGTTCCCCGAGATTCTGGAAGAAACGGATGACGTCGGACTGAATGAGTCCATCGGGGATCGTCGACTCGACGACCGCGGCGCTTACCAGGTATGTCTGCGGGGGGAGGGTGATACTGTATGCAGAATCCGCAGTGATCGACTCCGTCAGGCAGTTGTTCTCGCTTCGGATCGAGATAACTACATCACCAATCCGGCGCCCGCAACCGCCGCCCACGGTTCCGGACAGCGTGCGCGTGGTCATGTTGGCAAAGAGTACTCCGTCGATATCGTCCTCGACGAAAAACGTGAGACTGTCAGGCGTAAACGAGTGACCCTCCAGACTCGGTTTGATCGTGTGTTCGCCGTTGTCCACCGAAATGGCGAACCTGCCGTTCTTGTCCGTCAACCCGGTCGGCAGGCCATCGACGATGATCTGAACCTCCGGCATGGGGCAATCGGTCATGGCGTACTCGACCGATCCCGATATCGTGTACGACGAGATGTCGGCAAAATTGACCTGGTTCTCCACCGGGTGATCCACGCTCAACGTGATCATGGTGAAGGGGGGCTCGAACTGGCGTTTTCCTTCAAAGGGTCTCACCTTGAACGTAGTCTCGTTGCCGTAGCGCAGGTTGGGCAGGACATACGTCCCCGACTCTCCGGTCTGAGCGTAGATGTCGAGTGGCGCGGTATTGTCCGTCCAGTAGACACCGCCGGCGAACTCGCCGTAGTGGCCGGCGGCGAATGGATCCGTGACCACGCCGCGGCTGCCCTCATCGAGCGGCCAGTAGCCCACCAGACCCGTCTCGTCGCCGGTGAGCTGCAGCGTCATCAACGTCTGAATCTGGGTGGTGTCCCGTACGACATTCCAGATGCGTACCTCGTCGAGTTGTCCGCCGAACCAGCTTCCGGGTTTGGGCCCAGCGCCCATAAGAAGGCCTTCCGTGTTTGCAGTGCTGCCCATGCCGGCGTACGGCGTGATGCCCTCGAGCTGACCGTCGATATAGATGGCGATCTCTGCGCGCGTGGCGTCGTGTACGCACGCGACGTGGTGCCACGCGTCATCATTGAGGGTCGCGCTGCGGCTTGCGACGCTCACCGTCTTGACGCCGTCGCTCAGCGCGAAGCGAAGCCGGCCGGGTTCACCCGAGCTCCGCATGTTGCTCAGCCAGAAGGGATAACTTTGCGGGCCGCTTCCTGTCAGCGCGGCTTTGGCGACAGGCGTCCCGTCGTGGGCGCCCGATCCGCCGTCACGCAGGTATTTGACCCATGCTTCAACTGTATAGCTGTCGTCTGTATCGAAATTGAAATTCGCCTCTGTCGCCGGCACGCGCACGTGACCGCCGGCGCCGTCGAGGAGTAGCGCTTTTGCCGGCACGGGGTCGAGCCCGACGTAGATGCCATCGCTGGCGCCACCGCCGGCGGCCGAGATCCGGCCGGTAATGTTGCCGTTGGGCGGCCGCCACCCGAAATCGGAGATGCGCTCCAACTCGACCGACACGTCACCCCAGAAAGCGGCCACACTGTACTCGTAAGTTCGTCCCGGTTCCGCGTCGAAATCCTCGTAGACCCCCGCGTTCTCCTCGACGGTTGCGACGGGTTCGCCATCGCGGTAGACGCGGAATCCGTCCTCGTTCGACGAAACGTCGTCCCAGGTGACACGAACCCTGCTGTCGAACTTGCCGTCTGATGCCGCTACCGCGACCGGGGAGCGCGGCATCTCCAGTATGTAGGCGGAGCCCGTGTTGGCGTTGGATCCGAGGGCCCCGATCAGCGCCATCTCACCGCTCAAGGAAACCGAATGGCCGAAAGCGTCGGCGGCGGCTCGATCGTTTGCAGTAAGCTTACCCGTCTGTCGCCAACGGCCTGTGTTGGGATCCATGCTAAATATGTACGCGGAGCCCGTTTCCGAATCGTCACCATAGGCTCCGACCAACGCCACCCTACCACGCATCTCAGCGGATCTTCCGAGTCGATCACCCGCGCCGCCATCGCTTGCCACGAGCTTTTGCGTCTGTGTCCAAGTCGTGTCCGCGTGATCGAACTCGAATATGTACGACGCGCCCGCGTCCGGTGCTATTTCATCATCCATGTAGGCCCCGACAAGAGCGACATCACCGCTGATCGCGACGGATTGGCCAAAATAGTCCACTGGGTCCGCGTCCAGTGCCATAAGCTTATGCTACTCGCTCCAGTCCTGTCCGTCCCACCTCAGTATGTATGCGGCGCCCTTTTGGCCGTCGTGGCGGCTGGCACCAACGATGACCGCATCACCACTGATCGCCACGGAGGTGCCAAAATGATCATCTGCCCCGGCATCTCCAGCCTGGATCTTGTCTCCTTCGAGAATCCAGTCACCGTTCGACTGGCGTCTGTATATGTAGACCGCACCCGATTGCCATGGGGGACCGTCGGTCACGCAACCGACAACGAGCAGGTCACCGCTGACCGCGACGGAGCTGCCGTAATACACCCACCCGCTCGGAAAGGGCCGCTCTACCGTACCCGCGAGTTCCCATGTATCCGTTTCCAGATTGCGCTCGAATATGTGAACGCTTCCCGCGCCGGGTTTAGCTGTGATGAGATCGTTCGGGACCCCGACTACCGCGACGTCACCGCCAATCGCAACCGTGGAACCAAAGCGGTCATCGTTGTCTGCACCAGACACTGGTGCCAGAAGCTTTTGCTTTCTGATCCAATTGCCCGCCGCGTCGCGCTCGAATATGTAGGCGGCTCCCGCCCTCGTGCCGTTCTCATTGCTCTCATCGTGGGCCCCGACGATCGCCGCGTCACCGTCGACGGCGACAGAGATCCCGTACTTGTCGCCGGGCAACGCGGCACTCTGCTCCAGTTTGAGAGACAGTTCGATAGTCTCGATGTCGGCCTCCAGGAAACGCGATCCGTCGTCGCATACTTCTGTCGACGCAAGCGTTCCGTTCCCAATCGCTCTGATGCAGTACCGATGCGTCATACCCCGTTCCAGAGGAATGTCCTGGTAGTCGGTGATGTTGGCTCCCGTCACGTCAAGAAGCGCTATCGGTGTCGATGGTCCCGAATCCCTCCATATCTCGTAGCCCGTCTCGACATTGGACACATCCACCCATGTCAGTTCGATTCGGTCCTCATACACATCCGAGGCGTTGAACGAGACCGGGGCGAGAATCGTGGTATAGCCGGAATCCGACGCGGCCTCGGACTCGCCCATCCGCAAGGGCGGTACGCTGTCGAACGCGGTGATGCTGTACTCGCTGATGTGACCCAGGATGGGTGAGGAATCGACATGCGAGGTAAAGTTGTCCGCCGTCTCGCCGATGAGCACATCATCCCGGTAGATTCGATAGCCATCCTCGGCGTTGGAGTTGTCCTGCCAGAATATCTCGACCTGTTCCTCGAACTCGCCGTCGCTGGCCTGGACGCCGGTGGGTGGCAGCAGCACGCGCAGCCCCAGGTCCTCGGCGGGCTCCGAGTAGCCCACCGTTCCATTGAGGCTGTCAAAAGCCGCCACGCTGTAGCTGTACGTGATACCTGGAACCGTGGTGAAATCGGTGAGGGACGTCCGGTTGGGGCCGATCGTATAACTCGTGTCGACCACGGACTCGCTGGTGTCCGTTCTCGACACAACGTAGCCGTGCTCCAATTGCGAGTTGTCCACCCAGGAAATGACAATCTTGTCCTCGTACTTCTCGTCACTGGCTGTCACGGCCGACGGCGTGCCAAGCGCTCTGCTCCCATTGTCGGGCACTCCCGAGGCCTCTACCTCCAACGCCGTGGCCGCGACGACCGAGTAGTCGTAGACCTGCCCCGCCGTGCCGCCGTAGTCGCTGTAGGACTTGTATCCAATGCTGAGGGACTTGATGAACGTGCCGTCGCGGTAGATTTTGAACAGCACGGCGGTTGTGGAATGACTCTCCCACGTGATGTCCACGTGATCTTCGAATGTGCCGTCCGTGGCCTCGATATTGACAGGGGCGAGCACGATGCTCCTGAACCCATGGTCGGCCGCGAAGGTCGAGACACCGCCGGAGTCATTAACGGCACGCACGAAATACGTGTACGTCGTGTCCGGGATGGCCGTGAAGTCATGGTAGATCTCGGTATTCGCTCGGGTCGAATCCAGAACGACCCAGTCCGCCGCCAACAAGCGGCAGACTTCGTAGCCGTGCTCGCCTGGGGAGAGATCATCCCATGTGATGGTGATGCGGTCGTCGTACGTGGAGTCGCTGGCGCTCACGTTGCCCGGCGGCGTAAGGCCGATCCCTCCCTCGTCACACACCCATATTGATTCCGTGCCGCCGGAGCTCTTGGTCGCGACACAGTAGGTGTAGGTGCTGGCGAATGTCGCATCGAGGTCTTCGTAGGACTCGGTGTCGACACCCGTCGAATCGATGAGCGCACTGTCGCGATAGATTCGATAGCCCAGCTCTGCATCCGTCTGGTCCTGCCACGTGATCACCACGCGGTCGAGATACTCGCCGTCGGACGCGGAGACGTCGAGCGGAGGCAACAGAACGCCCCGCCAGCCGGTGTCACCAACCGCGGCGGATTGCCGGTCGGAGACGAAGGCGCGTACTTCATAGTTGAATGCCGTGTTGGGGGCCGCTGTTAAATCGTTAACCCACTCGGTATCCGGTCCGGTGCTGTCGATCCGCACGCCGTTTCGGTAGAGGTAGTAGCCGTCTTCGATATGCGACATATCGGACCAGGTGATGACGACTCTGTCGGTAAACTCGCCGTCCGTTGCACTGACCGATGTCGGGGCAAAGATGATGCGGCTGCCGTCCGCGCACGTGGGGGTGCTTTCCTGCCCGGCCATATCCTTGACGACAACGCAGTAGGAGTACGTCGTGCCCAACGTGCCCGTCGTATCGATGTAGAGCGAATCATTGCTCGCCGCGATCGAGAGAAGCACGCCATCGCGCAAGATCTTGTAGACGATGGCATCCAGGCCTACGCTCGACCATCGTACCTCGACGCGGTCCTCGAGCGTCCCGTTAGTGGCGATGATGGAATCGACCGAAGGCGGTGCCGCACTGGTGACAGCCGGCGGCTCGGCGTCCGCGCCGGCAATTTCGCTCATCGCCAGGAGGCTCTGCAGCGCCTCGCCGGCTGCGGCGATCTCTGCGGCCGACAGCACGGCCATGTCCGGACCTGGCACAGCGACCTTCGCGCGCTCGTCCCAGCGCTCACCGCTCCTTACGAAACGGTATGCGGCGTCGCCATTGGCCTCGCTCCTGTCGTCGAAACCCTTACCGACGGCAATCATGTCACCGTCGACACGCACCGTCTGTCCGAACTGGGCCTCGGGTACGGCGTCGCTCGCGCTGAGTCTTTGTTGTTGAACCCATTCCCCACGCACGCGTTTGAACACGTACGCCGCGCCGCGGAGCGCATCGTGCCACGGCGCTCCCACGACGATATGGTCACCACTGATCGATGTGGACCGGCCGAAGTGGTCGTACCGCCCCAGATCGCCAGGTGACAGCTTCTGCTCCATTACCCACTTCGTGCCGTCACGCCTCAGAACGTATGCGGCGCCTTTGAAGCCGTCGTGCCACTCGGCCCCCACGACGGCGTAGTCGCCATCAATGACTACGGAGTGACGAAACTGGCCTCGGTGGTCAGGATTCGGCGCGTCCTCGCCCCGGGCCACGACCGGATCAGCGGCGCCGAACGCCGAGAGCAAAACCAGCGCTGTTGCTGCAACAACGCAACGAAATGTAAGGCCGCTTGCCATAGTGAATGTCACTTTTCGTTTCATCACGAATGCCTCCGTTCTGTGAACGATTGCCTGCATCGATTCGCCACAACTTGTTTAGGTAGAACTATGTTCGAGGAAAGAAGGGTATTGATGGAAGACCGGAGAATCGTAGAGTGCGTGACCATGTGGGACCACTCTTCTGTAAATCGGTCGGTCGGTCGGTTCTTGTTCGCGCGCGCCGGGACAGGTGAGCGAAGCCGATGCGATGAGATGCCAAGCTCGTTGGGTGGCGCCGAGCCCGGAAACGCGGATTTGTTGCCGGTGCCGGTCGCCCCCTCCCGGCGGCGAAGGTCGATTCAATGTGGACCTTAGGTTAATTAGCTCACAATCGGAGTCACGGTGTAAATGATGCAAATGCATCATTTTTTGGGTCCGGAGGGCAGGTCGGCGCCGCGAGGACGACTCGAAAGACCAATTTCCGTTTCCAAAATGTCTCCGAAACTGGGGAGTGCTGGAGGGGATGGGTGGGGCCAAGTGAGGGCTCCGTAACTCAATGGATTCTGTGCCTTAGAACCCGAAACCCTGCGCCATCAACGAGTTAAGGTTCATGCTGAGACAGGGGGCGATTCCCACCACCTCCGCCTACTCAGAGCCTCGTCAACCGCTCGACTGCCACCCTTTCGACGGGTAGGACCGGTCGTCACCCAACACGAGGCACTCGGCACGATCGAGGGAATCGATCAGCCGGACTCCGTCGTTGGGGGTCAACACGAAAACGGCGGTGGAGAGCGCATCGGCCTCCATCACAGTCGTGGACACCACGGAGACACTGCTGGCCGAGTGAGGGGATGAGCCCGTGCGGGGATCGATGACGTGGTGAAAGAGCTTCTCCCGGTCATAATACACTTCGTAGTCCCCCGATGTCGCAACGGCACCGTCATTGAGCTCGATGACCGCCGGGTAATTGCGTCGTTTCTCCGGGTCCTGGACGGCAATCCGCCAGGCCGGGCGGTCGGATGGCTGTCCCGCCGCGCGGATGTCACCGCCGGCATTGACCAGGTGATCCCGGACGCCGTGGTCGGAGAGCACGCGGGAGGCACGGTCCACGATATGCCCCTTGGCGATACCGTCGAGCGTGACACCCATCCCATCCCTGCCAAAACGCAGACTGCGCGCACCGATCTCGATCTTGTCCGAGCCCACACGGGCGAGCGCGCTTTCGATCTCCTCCCGTGTCGCAACAACGGCACCTTCGCCATCGCCGCCGCGCCCAAAAAGATCGACCAGCGGTTTAACGGTCACATCGAAGGCACCGTGACTCAGCCTGTTGAATTCCACCGACCGCCGGATGAGCTCGACGAGCGCGGGCGGGGCATCGGGGAGTGTGCCTTCCTGATTCAGAACCGACAGGGGTGTCGCCGAGTCGTGCCGGCTGAATATCCGAACCAGTCGATCGATCTCCTCGTAGGCCAGTCCGATCGCTTCCTGCGCCCGGTCCTGCGAGTCATCGACCGCAGTCATCGTGACAAAGGTACCCATGGCAAGGCGGGTCTGCGACACGCTCGAGCGACTCGAGCCGATCTTTACAACATCGAAAACCGCCTGCAAAACACCACCGGCCGCGGCGCCCACACCAAGAACCCCAAAGGCCTTGAGAAACGTGCGCCGGTCACCGGATCGAAACAACCGGGACAACCTATCGTTTTTTTCCATGGGTCAGCTCCTATTTCACCGCGTCTACACCACGCGTGGCACAACTCTGATATTCGTCGAGACCGCCGAGACAACCGCCGTCGGTACCACACATCTTACACTCCAGGACATCACAGTGCCTGGCCATTTCGGGTGACTGACGCCGCACGATCGCCTGAACGGCGACCCAAATCCAAACGAGCCCGACGACACCCACAACGGCAATCAGCAGATGATACAGCATATCTATCTTCCCATCCCCGCAAACCCCATAAAGGCCATCGACAACACTCCTGCCACCATCAATGTGAGCGCGGCCCCCTTGACCACGGACGCCACATCGGACAGCTCGAGGCGCTCGCGGATGCCGGACATCAGGAGCAGCGCCAGTGTGAACCCGGCGCCCGCGCCCAACGCAAACGACAGCGACTGGACGAAGTTGTACTCCCGGTTGGTCTGAAACAACGCCAGGCCGAGAATCGCGCAGTTCGTCGTGATGAGCGGCAAGAAGATACCGAGCGCCCTGAACAGCGCGGGACTGAATTTCTTGATAAACATCTCTACCAGCTGCACCGAAGAGGCGATAACAACGATATACGATATCAGATGGAGATACGGCGCGTTGATCGCCACAAGGGCCTTGTGAATACCGAATGCGCAGGTCGAGGCTACCAGCATGACGAACATCACCGCAGCGCCCATCCGCACGGCCGTTTCGGTCTTGCCCGACACCCCCAGAAAGGGACAGATCCCGAGAAACAGACTCAAAACGAAGTTATTGATCAGACACGCATCGAGGAATATCTGCCATGGTGTCGCCGTGCTCACGATTGTACTCTCCTCTCGCGCAGCCAGTTGAAGAGCAGAAGCCATGCCCCCAGCACAAAAAAGGCACCACCCGGCAGAATCATGATCGACCACCCCTCGAAGTTCGGCCCAAACACCGATACACCGGCGATCTTCCCGGTGCCGAGCAACTCGCGGACAAAACCGAGACACAGACAGGCAAACGTAAAGCCCACACCCATCCCAAGAGCGTCGAGCATCGATTTGCCGACGCCGTTCTTCGACGCAAACGCCTCCGCCCTGCCGAGAATTATGCAGTTGACGACGATGAGCGAGATAAACGCCCCGAGGGCCTTGTGGATATCCAGGCTGATCGCCTGTATCAGATAGTCAACGACGGTAACGAATGTCGCGATGACGAGTATGAACGACGCGATACGCACCTGTTTGGGGATCCAGTGACGGATCAACGACACGATCGTGCTGGACATAAACAGGACGAACGTTGTGGCCAACCCCATCGCGAGAGCGTTGATCACCGAGTTCGTCACGGCCAGAACCGGGCACATCCCCAGCAGCATCACAAATACGGGGTTTTCTCGCCACAGTCCCTTGATCACCACATCCAGGCTCTTTGGCGCGTTATGCGCGGGATCCGCCATCAGCGAGCACCCCCCTCGAGAGCCGGCAGGTTCTTCACGATAACAGGCACCGTTACCGCCGTGCTCTTATGGAGTATCGCCGCGATCGCGCGCGACGATACCGTCGCTCCGGTGATCGATTCGACCTGCCAGGGATCGGTCTTCTTGCCTTCCTTGACCAGCACGACAGGGTTCACAATCGATGTCATGTCACTTTGAAGCTCCACACTCAACGCCTCGAAGTTCGCCCTGAACTCGGGGTCGGTCTCGATCTTGTCCCCGAGACCCGGTGTCTCCTTGCTCTCGAGCACCTTGAGACCCACGACCGCTTTTTTTGGCGGCGAGTATCCGTAGAGGACGCGCAGAATATCCTGGAACCCCTGCCCGCTTGCCGCGACGGCAACACCGACCAGATCCTTGTCTCCGTTGTAACAGGCGTAGTATTTCACACCCGTGCCGTCCTCCCCCTCGAGCACCTCGAGCTTGTCATCGACCATGACGAATGTCGTTCGCTCTACCGCGCCGGGGACGACCTCGAATATCGCTTTTTCGAGCGCGACCCTCTTGTTTTCTTTGATAATCGAGAAGGTCGACTGAAACGTCGCCACGATCAGGACTCCACAGAGAAGCCCGAGACCACCCATCGTCGCGATCATACGAAAGCTGCTCGTCGAATCACCGCCGGGAGCGGCTGTTGATTTTGTCTGCGATTCTTCGTTCATCAGTTCACTCGTCAAAAAGTCAGCGTTACGTGCCCTTCTTTGCCCTGTGTGTACCATAGACCCGGGGTTGTGTCACCCGATCGATCAGCGGTGTCACCGCGTTCATGAGCAGAATCGAGTACATGACACCCTCGGGCAGCCCGCCAAATTGTCTGATTGCCACGGTGAGAACACCGATCCCGAACGCAAATACCCACGCGCCGCGCGGTGTGACGGGAGAGGTCACCGGATCGGTCGCCATAAACACTGCACCCAACATCAACCCGCCGGAAAAAAGATGAAAAGCGCCGCTCGGATATTTCTCGGCATTGATCAGATGGAGTATCGTCGCGAACGCGAATACCGTGACAAAGATCCCGACCGGTATACGCCAGTCCAGAAACCGCCGGTAGGCCAGATAGGCTCCTCCAAGAATGATCAACACCGCGGCGGTTTCCCCGATCGATCCCGATATGGAGCCAAAGAGCAGATTGGTGACCTCGGTGGACTGCGCCTCGAACTTCATCTGTGCCAGCGGCGTCGCCGAGCTGATCGCGTCGAACTGAGGCGAAAGGAACGGCACGGCAAAGGTGTCGCCTCTCGATACAAAAAACTCGCTGAGCCCTCCGTGCGGCGCCCACGTCGTCAGCGCTACCGGAAAACAGGCCTGCAGAAAGGCACGGCCGGCGAGCGACGGATTGAATACGTTCTGGCCGAGCCCCCCGAAGAGTATCTTGCCAAAGGCGATGGCAAACACGGCACCGATAAACGCCATCCACAGCGGGAGCCCCGGTGGCAGCGTCAAGGCGAGCAGCATCGCCGTCAGGATCGCGCTGCCGTCGGCGACGGTGCTCATCTTTAGCGAACCCCCGCGGCCAAACGCCCACTCGGTCAGGACGCAGCCAAAGATGCAGGTAAGCAATACAAGCAGTGCACTCAGCCCAAAGTAATAGACCGCCGCCAGGACCACCGGGATAAGGCTGTAGATCACATGCCTCATGATCTTCGGTGTATCCGTCGGGCGTTTCAGAAACGGGGAGGTCGATAGAAGCAGATGGGGGGCCTGGGAGCTCATTCAGCCTTCACCGTTTCGTCAGCTTTTTGCTGCGAAGCTTCCTTTTCCTGTTTTTCACGTTCTTCTTTTTCTTGTTTGTCGCGTTCCGCTTTCTCACGCGCCTGTTGCTCTCGCAACATACCCTTGGCGACCCTGAACCGCTGCACGAGGGGGATATTCGACGGGCACACATACGAGCACGATCCGCACTCCATGCAATCCATAATGTGGAGATCGACCATTTCCTCGTATCGACCGGATCTCGCCAGCATACCCAGGGCGCTCGGGTTCAGGAATACCGGGCACGCATCGAGACAGGTCGCGCAGCGAATACAAGCGTACTCCTTGCGCTCGATAACCTGTGACTGCGTGATCGCGACGACACCCGATGTCCCCTTCATGATCGGGACCTCGAAATCGTACTGGGCGCTCCCCATCATCGGTCCGCCGAAGAGAACCTGTGAGGCGTCGCTGGTCAGGCCGCCGCAGTAGTCCAGAACGTGACTCAACTTCGTGCCCAGCGGCATGAGAAGTGTCGTCGGGTTGTGGATACCGGGGCCGGTGATCGTCACGACGCGTTCGATGAGCGGTTGGCTGTATGCAAAGAAATCACCGATACCGGCGCACGTGCCCACATTATGGACGATGACCTGAGCGTCGATCGGCAGTTGTCCGCTGGGCACCTCGCGTTTTAGCGTCGCCGTGATCAGCATCTTCTCGGCGCCCTGCGGGTACTTGGTCTGCAGGGGTATCACTTCACAGGGCATATCGTCCGGGATCGCCTCACGAAGCGCCGCGATCGCATCCCACTTGTTGGTTTCCACACCGATGATGGCTTTCTCGGCACCCAGGATTCTCAGAATGATGCGAATCCCGAGGAGTATCGACTCGGTGTACTCGAGCATGATCCGGTGATCGGTCGTCAGATAGGGCTCGCATTCGCAGCCGTTGACCAGAAAGAACTGTACGCGCTTTCCCTTGGGCACGACGAGTTTGACGTGGGTTGGAAAGGCGGCTCCACCGAGACCGACGAACCCGCCCTTCTGAACGGCGCCGAGCAGCTCGGTGGTGTCCAGGTGCTCCCACCTGACCGGGCCCTCATTGTAGAGTGTCTGCGGTGAATTGGGGTCGCACTCGATAACGATGGCCTCGCTCGGGCGACCGGATGGATGGGGGCGCTTCTCGATCGCTTTGACGCGTCCGGTGACCGACGCGTGCAAAGGCACGGACACAAAACCGCCCGCCTCGGCAACAATCTGTCCGCGATAGACCTTGTCCCCGACTTCGACGACCGCTTTCGAGGGCGCACCGAGATGCTGGCTCAGCGGGAGGACGACCTCATCGGGGAAAGGAATCCGCTCGATCGGCCTTCCCTCGGTCATCTCCTTGCGCTCTTCCGGGTGAACCCCGTGGCGAAACGTCTTCCGGTCTCTCGGCACTATGCCCTATTCCCCGTCGTTGCAGTTATCGCCGCGTGTGACAAAGCTTCTCAGCGACTGTTTGAAATAGTCGGGATCCTCTGTGTAACCGGCCAGCGCGAGGAGTCTCTGAGTCAACCGTTGATAGACCGACTCGTCGAGCTCGGCTACCGGCTGCGGAGCCGCGGCAGCCGGTGCTTCCGGCTTCGGCTCAGCACGGACCGGCTGCTCCACCGTGGAGCCGGCATCGGCACCCGCCAGAGCCTTGAGATAATGCCACGAATCCCGCTTCCACTCGGTCGCCGCGACCAGCTCCGGCGAAACGACGGCGATGACATGCCGTCCGCGCCGATCGATCACATCGACGTACGGCTTGAGGCCCTCGCGCCCTGCCGCGTCGAGCTCGATATACTCGGCGAGCGTTTTCATCTCGGCGGTTCGATGCCCTTTGCTCATGATCTCTAAGTGCTCGCTGAACCGCGCCCCTCTCACCGCCCAATCGGCAACGGTCAGCGGCACATCCCGCGTCGCCGCCGAACCGGAAGGCTCGGTAGTCGATAGCTCGTGGGACGTCCATGTCTGATCGATATCAGGGTTGCCGGCAAGCGTCAGTGGTGATTCTTTCTTCGGATCGAATTTGAAAAGCGGAAACAGCCGGCTCCGGTAGGCCAGCTCCGCCTGGCGGGCCGTCTCATCCGCCGCCACCCCGCTGGTTTGCGGGTCCGGCGCGTGGATGTAGAACAACGCCGGTGCATGTCCGGCCAGGCCCTCACTCACCCCATGAATCAAATGTCCCGGATGACCCACCGATGTTTGCAGAACAAACACGTCGCGGCGGGTCAGCGCGAGGAGACCCAGCTCTTCTCCCACCCCCGATGCGCCCTGCAGATCGGTCCCCGACCCATCGGAGGCGGCAACGGTGAGCCCATGGCGGTCGATGACGGCGATCTTGACCGGAAACCGCATCGACAACAGTTTCGATACGCCTTCCCAGGTCGTTGTGCCCGCCTCGGCGAGCACCAGGATCGGTGGCACCAGATCCAGTTCATCGTCGGCAAACTCGCTCCAGTCGAACCGTTCGAAGTATTGATCGTGTTCGCCCGGCTCGTATGCATCGTCGAGCTCGAGCTCGGCGCTGCGGATAACGGCGATCTCCCGTGCGAGCCGCGTCACGATCCCCTCGAACAGACCCACAGCCATCGCGGGAGCGTCGCCGGGCAGATGACACACCCATGGGTGGGGCAGCGGGTTGTACGGATACATACCATTCCAGAACGACGTGCTTCCGGAATCAATGGCAAGCACCATCCGCGCCCGGCCGGTACCCCCCGCCCCCTCGAGATAACGATGCTTCTGATCTTTGAGTTTCGCCAGCAGATCGGTAAGACGCACCAGGCGATCGGGGTCGATTCCATGGGAATCGTCTTCACCGACGAGCTGCGACAATTCGGCCGCCGTCAGTTCCTTGCGTTGGAGACGGGTCAGCTGCCGGCCAAAGCTCTCGAAATCGTTGATCTTGAGCGAGTCCGCGACCTTGCCCTGAATCTTGTCTTCCACCTTTTCGATCAGGCCGCCGAGTTTCTCGATGTGTTTCTCGAAACGCGGCCGCATGATCGACTCGATCGTAGCCGTCGACAGATGCACCGCGGTCTTGACCGTGTTGCCGGGTGCCGCCCCGTCACCTCCAACCATCGAGTGATACGCTCTCTTGTCGAGCAACCGATGGACCTGTGTCTCCAGGTCATCCACCGAGATGTGCCGCTCCAGCAGTTCGTCCGGGGGGTCGGGCAGCGCCATCTGAAACTGCCAGTCCTTGTGGCATGTCGACAAACGCTCGCTGGTCTGCTCGACCCAATCGAGCGCGTCATCCGGACACACCGCGATACACAACCCGCATCCCGTACAACTCAGCGGATTCAGGGCAAGCGTGAGCAGACAGCCTGCGCCTTTTTCCTTTCCTTGCGGGCCGTCAAAAAACACATCCGTCTTTGCGAAAGAAACGCTCTCGACCATTTCACACACCGGATCGAATTCGGTCTTCATCTCATCGAGTTTGTCCCCATCGATACCCATCTTCTCCATCAAACGAGAGAACGCGTCGGAAAGAAGTGGCCCCAACGTCATATACTGGTTGATGCCGTCGTTGAGAACCAGACGATACGCCTGCTTCGCCAGATGCTCGCCGATCCGTTTCATCTGAACCATCCCGGCTCCCTGCCGCTCGCGCTCACTCACCGCCGCCTCGATGATCGATGCCACGTGTTGAACGCTCGGGGGGAGCGCCGACTCGGGACAGTGCGACCAACACAAGCCGCAACCCGTGCAGTTCTCCTGGAGCCAGCCGGGGATGCGCAGCCGAAAAGATGTCATATCCCGAAAGGCACTGCTGCGCGCCGGGACGACCCCCGTGGCCACGTAGGGATCGGTCAGCGTTTCATTCGCCTGACCGCTGTCGTAGAGATAGCCCACCGAGTGCCAGAAACGGGTCAAATCGAAGACGCTTCCATCCGACTGCGTCGCCTCTTTGACCGTCCAGGGCGGCTCGATCTCGCGTGTCTCCCTCGACTCCTCCATCGATGTCCATGACAGCTCGGTCAACTCTTCGGCGCCGAGCAGGAAGACTTTCGTTATGTCTTCGTTGAGGTAGTGCGCCCGGCCAAAGCGTTTTTCCAACTGACCCAGAAGCGCCTCGACGAAGTTTCCGAACTCGTCATCACCGAGCTCGAGACACGTTCTTGTATACGCGCCGAGCAGCGCCCAAACGGCGAGCTGGTCGACAAACGACGGGTTCGACGCCGCCTCCGTCGCGATCTTGCGCGCGTCGATGACATAGAACCGGAGTTCTCGTTCCCGAATGGCATCTTCCGTTCGTCGTGACAGACCCGCCCACAGGGCTCCGGGGTCCTCGTTCGACTCTACGATCAGCTTCCCCGCCTTCTTTGTGGAGAGCAGGGGGAGATCCTCGAGCAGGTTGTATGGTGACACGAGAAGGACATCGGCTTCCGTCGGCTTGCCATGAAGCGTTTCGTCGCGTTCCGCGTGAGATATGGTCAGACTGGCGGGTTGGAGGACCTGTTCGAGCCCGCCCTCGGGAAAAGTTTTGACGTTCCAGTTCATCACGGCCGAAAGCGTACGCGCAAACAGGTTGCCGGCAAAAAGCCCCCCTTGTCCGGATAGTGAATGGAGCCGAACCGTCTTGCCGGTGACCGGTGATTCCGGGGAGCCGTCGACCGCGGGGAGCGAGAGCGCCGACAGATCGGGATAGCTCCTGTCCAGCCTCTGCTGCAGCGTCTGCAAGTGCGGGAAGCGGCGGCCGCGCGGTTCGAAATCGGCGCCGACGTAGAACCGCTGCCGGATGACCGGGGCGTCATCCTGTTTCTTGCCCTTCGGACGCCCGGCGGCGAGCATGTTGCGATACACAGCGATGAGCTCGCCAAAAGACGGGATGTCACCACCAACGCCGTACACACCCGACAGCACCCGAGGTCTGTCGCCACTGGGGCGGTAGATCTCATACGTCGAATACGGCGTGGGGTCGTTGCCCGCGATCCCATTCTCTACAGCCTTGTCGATCGAGCACCGGATCTCCCGCGCCAGCGGCAGGTCCTCGGCCAACGGTTGATCGGTACGCTCGAGGACCGTGACCGCTTTCTTTCCCTTGAGAAGTTTCGTCAGCTCGGCTCCGGGAAACGGTCGAAACATGCTCACGTTGACCAGCCCCACCTTGACGTGCTCCTTGTCGCGGAGATAATCAACGACCGCCCGCAGCTCTTCGACGACCGCACCCTCCGCGGCCACAACAACCTCCGCGTCGCCCGTGCGATAACCGGCCGCCCTGGCGTGGAAGCGTCCCGACAGCTCACCAAACTCGTGCATCGCCCTGTCGGCGATTCCCTCCACGTGATCGTAGAAGAACGGGCGTTGGGCGACGATAGACTTGAAATAGCTCTCCCGATCCTGCACACCACCGATCCCGGCGGGACGATCACGATCGACGAGAAGCGGCACGCGTCTCCGTTGCTGGCCAAACAGGATTGCCTGGGACGGCGCCGGGGATTCGATCTGATCCTCCGGCCTACCCAGGTACGCCAACACGAGTTCGTTCCCGGGCAAATCGACACTCTGTACCGAGTGACTCGTATGATAGAAATCCTGCGCACAGATCCCGGGGTTCAACGAGAGCTCGGCGATGCGGTGGGCGATGAGCGCGAAGTCCGCGGCCTCCTGAGCGTTCGAGGCGAAGAGCTGAAAGAACCCGGTATCCGCCGCGGCGTAGTAGTCATCGTGGCCGCCGTGAAGCGAGCCGGCCTGCCGGCGGACGGCCCGGCACGTGAGATTCAAAATGAGTGAGAGCCTCTTGCCGGCGGCGTCGTGCAACACCTCGTGGGCGCCCCTCAGATCGCTGACCAGCCCGGTCGCGCGGAGCCCCACCTCTGAATAGGCCGCCGCCATCGCCGCGATGGTACGCGCGTCACCGACCTCACGGACCACGCGGGTCGAGGTGTTCGCCGCCAGCTTCTTCACGAGGTCTTCGGCGAAGTCGGCGTTCGACTGGACGAGGATGGCCTCACTGGCCATCGCTTCCGCAGCACACGTAGATGTATGACCATCCGCGGCGCTCTTCTCTCCGGGAAACGCAGGTTTGCTATTGTCACTGTTCGGTTTTCGAAACCGCATGTTCCACCTCTGTGGCATCCTGAAATTGTTGACCCTCGACCCACGTTATCGCTCCGGTCGGGCAGCGCCGGGTTGCATCGGGGGATTGCAGATGGAGTAGCTCGAGGTTCATCACGGGCAAATTCCTTTTCATTTTCAGAAGCCCTTGAGCCGCGTCGGCCACGCATCGTTCGCATGCCGTGCACGCGACCTTGCAGAGCCCGAGTAGTTCGTCTCCCTCCAGCTCGGACTTGCACTGTACGACCAGGTGTTGATCAACGGGAAGAATCTCGAGGAGATCCTTGGGACAGATCTCGACACAATCGCGGCACGAGGTACACTTATCAACGATGACGACCGGCAACCCCGTCGGCATCATGACGATGGCGTCGAAATCGCACACCTCCTCGCAATCCCCGTACCCGATACAACCGTAGCTGCATCCCTTGCCGCCCCCGGCCACCAACGCCGCGTCGCGGCACGTCGGGTGGCCCGTGTACTCCGCCATCTGTATCGCGACGTTCGTGCCCCCGGCACAATGCAACCTTGCCGTTGTTTGTACCCGCTCGCCTGCATCGACACCGAGGTAGTCCGCTATCAAGGCCGCCGTCTCCTCCCCGCCAACCGTGCAGCCGCTCGGCTGAATGGCGCCTGCCACGACCTTCTCCGCGAACATGCGGCATCCCGGCAGACCGCAGGCCCCACAGTTCGAGTTGGGCAACATGTCATGGACCTGGTCGATCCGCGGATCCTCGAACACCTTGAGCTTGGAGTTGGCCACGGCCAGGACAATGCCCAGGGCGGCGGTCAGACCCAGAAGAAACCCAATTGCGACAATGCTATCCATCTTTGCGCTCTCTACGAGAAGCGAGCCGCTCGCTCGATCCACTGATCGATATCGGGTTCGTCCATCTTCTTTGGCTTCCCGGGGTGAATGATCCGTACGGGGCACAACTCGGCCGCGCGCACCATATCCTTGAAGGGACCCGCGGCCGCGTCCTCGATGTACGCCTGTTTGTTGGCGTTGTACGCAAAGATCTGGTTGTTGAGCTTTGTGCACTCGTTGCAGGACGTGCAAAGCGGGGTATCGATATACGCCTCATCGAGCACTGCGATGTCATCGTCGTCGTCTTGCTCTTCGGCGGCTGCCCGGGCTTCTTCCGTCGCAGCCTCCTCGACGGCCGGGGCCTGTGCGGCGCCGGCGCCGCTACCAGTGCGCGGCACCGCAGGCATATCGACAGTGCCAAGCGACGCACCCGAACCGTTTCCACCCTCTGAGATGAGCCGGTTCGCAATCCGTTGAATGATCTCCTTTGTGAGCTCGCCGATATCCTGGTCGATCTGAGCAACGTAGTTTTTCTCGAGCTCCTCGACGTGTTGCCGCTTCTCATCGGCCAGGCGGTCTTTCTCCCGGAGGATGAGATCGAGCGCAAAGGAGTTGTTGATGCCTCCCACTTCCTGAAGCTGTCGCCAGGATGACCGGCAGCGTGCAACCGCATCCACGATCGTCCGGGTCATCGCGGCTCTTCCCAAACGTCCATCGTCATCGATCGTGGTGACATACGGCACCTTCGTCCCCACGTCGGCTTCATCCAGAGCCATGTATTCCCCGAGAGTCACCATGTTTTCGTGCCACTGCCCGGAAGGAACGCACCAGAAATGATCGGCCAGACGCGGGTCACGGAACATAAAGTCCGCCGCCGTAAAGGCGAGGTCGACCGTGACCGTCTCATCCTCTGCGGTCCGGTACGTAAACGGCTCCGTCGGCCAATCGGCGTTGCTCTGCGGGTTGTCGGCAATCCGAATTTGCTTCGCCAGCGTATCGCCGCCCGACGGATCGAACACGAGAATGGGGAAACACCGCGACTCCGCGGACGCCGCCGTTTCGAGAAACGCGGGCAGACCCGCTCGATCCTCCGACCCGGCATACACGGCAAAAAGCGCCGGCCCCTCATAGCCGATCCCCTTGAGGAAGCTCGAATACGTGAGACGGGGACGCGACATCGGAGCCTGCAGTACAAACGCATGATTGAGCGCGATCGCCATGCCGGCCAGACGTGACGGCCACCCGGCAGTGACCGGCAGCCGTTCGCCGGCGCCGGGTGTCGCGTAGATGTCTTCGATCCGCAGCAGAACCTTGATGGCCACATCACCGCTCAGGACACGAAGCAGCGCCGCTGGTTCGGCATCCGCGAGCGACTCGGCCTCGAGTCTGAGAAGAACCGGTGGACAGAGTGCGATTTCCTCATCGGTTAAATACGACTTGTCGAAGTCGGCAAAGTACAGATCGTGCAAGTCCTCCCGATAGCCATTCGCAATCTCCAGCCGCGCGACGCGAACCGATCTGAAGAACTCGACCATGACCCGCATCCGCGTCTCGCACTTGGTAACTGCAGACGCGCAGGCCTCGTCGATCAAGTCGATGCGAAACGGCGGCGCGCCGGACGCACCATCGACATCGAACAACGGTTTGATATCGAGCAGACTGGACAGCGTGTCACGGATGCGCTTCCCACGCTCCTGGCTGAGCGGAGGGCCGAGTTCGCTTTGGGTCAGGATGTCGGACAACACGGACGGGTCGATCTCTTCACCGGTGCGCGGTGCAACCATTTCTCGCAGGTGATCGGGCTGCTTTGCGTCGGGTGAACGCTCGAAGTCAACAACCAGAATATCCTGGAGCTGGCGGATCACTGTGTCGAGTTCTTCGCGGAACCCAGAGCACCGATCCCGCCAGTAGTTCATCATCGCCGCCACGAACAGCTGCTCGGGTATTTCCGCGCCACACGGGAAGACCTCACCCTCCCAGTCGAGGGCCTTGCGCGTCGTCGCCAGGTTCTGTCGCAGAACGTCCTTCTTGTCGCTCGACAACTGCGAAGAAGCGAGTAGTTCGTCGACCGAGCGATCCCAGACCTCGGAGAGCCCGACGCCCGGTGCCTGGTCGGCGTGGGACTTGATCACCGATTCCAGACGATACACATGCCTCTTCAGACGCTCGCCTTCATCCCCTTCCTCGGCAACCTGCTCGAGCAGACTATCGATGACCTCCGAGAGCGACCGCACGGGGTTGCCCCAGTCGGTATCGCTGATACAGAGGGGATAGTCGTAACGCTGCAGGGAGAGATCCCGGTAGGGGTAGAGCGACGCGGGCATCGGCAAGTCTCCGCCCCGCGGCGGAAGCGCATCCGCGTCCCGGCGTCCGAATAAATGAAAGCTGAGCAGCTTCGATTTCGCCTCCGCGGGATCGTAAGAGTCGGTCTCAGCAGAATCATCCGCCTCTGCGCGCCACGGTAGTGACGGCTCGACCGGCAGCTCTTCTCCGGCATCGGCACTCTCAGTCACGTCGATTTCTTCTTGCGCTTCTTTCGTTTCCTGTCCCGCTTCAGAGGCCTGATCTGTCCCGGCGGGATCTGTGTCTTTCGGCTTTTCCATCGCGAATCACCATCAAACCTTCTGGGGAAAGATGCCAAACTGGTCGAAAGCACCCTCGAGCATTTGCTGCCTCTGTTCCCAGGTCGGCATGCGAGCGGGCTTTCGTGTGTCTTCATAGACCGGCACAGACTCATTCCGGTAGAGTATGCCGATCGGCACCATGTCTTCCATACCGGCGATCTCCCGCGCACGGTTGATATCCGATGGGTCATGGCCCTCCTGGCTCTTGTAGACCTGTTTGATGCTGTCGGGAATCGCCATCCCGTTCTCGTGCTCAAGAAGCAGCAGCTTGTCCGGGTTGGACAACAATGATGTCCACAGGTCAGGCATGAAGTGCGGGCATCGCTGCAGGATGCGAATGAACGAGAAGCCCTTGTGGTGAAACGCCTGTCTGATGACATCGTACAGCAGATCCGGCACCCACTCCACAACCTGAGCAACGAACGAGACGTTGGTGATACCAAGCGTCACCGTCAGTGGGTTCATGGCCTTTAGATGAGCACCGTATGGCGTCGTGGCGGTTCGTCTCCCCATCGGTGTCGTCGGCGATACCTGGTTTTTGGTCAATCCATAGATATTGTTGTCGTGCAACATCGCCACCAGATTCATGTTCATACGGACCGCATGAATCCAGTGCCCCGTACCGATGCTGCAGCAGTCGCCGTCGCCCATATTGGCGAAAATATGGAGATCCGGCCGCCGCATCCGGATACCCTCGGCGATGGGAAGCGCGCGGCCGTGCAAGCCGTGAAAACCGTAGGTCTTCATGTAGTGCGGGAGCCGAGCGGCGCAACCGATCCCCGAGACAAACACCGTTTTCTCGGGCGGTAGCTGTTCGTCCCGGCAGAGTCTCAGCGCCGCACTGTGAATGGCATTATCACCGCAGCCCGGACACCAACGAGAGGCTTTTCCCTCGTAGTCTTCGAGGGTTTTGTACTCTTCCTGGAAATCCAGTGCGCATTGGGTCTTTAGTCCAAACATACTTTCGCCTCTTTTCTCATCTCTTTGAGCCGCTGCCGAATCATGCGCTCGATCGATCCGGGTTTGATGGGTTGGCCGTGGACATTGGACCAGCAGTCGACGTCGACCAGAGTCCGTGCGCGCAGCAACCAGGCCAGGTTAGCGTAGCGCCGGTTGTCTTCATCGATCAGCTCGTCCTCCATGCTATCCGAGTAGTTGATCTCAACAGTAATCACCTGTTCGAATCTCCGCAGTATCTCCTTGATTCCCGAAGCCATCGGCTGCAGAAACTTGATATGGAGCGAGGACACCTTGAAGCCGTCCTTTCTGACTCGCTGGACTGCTTCCTCGATCGCCCCCTTGGTGCTGCCCCAGCCGACAATCAGCACATCACCGTCCGGATCTCCATACACCTCGGGTGCCTTGAGCGTCTTCTGGAAGGCCGCTAGCTTGAGACTTCGATGCCGGCAACCCTCCTGGTTGACACCCGGCTCGTAGGCGACTCCACTCTCTCGCGTATGCGCCAGGCCTGTCAGCGTGTGCATGCCATTCGCCTGACCGGGAATAAAGCGCTGGGAAAGACCGGTCTTGGGATCCCAGTCGTACGCCGGTTTTCCCTCCCGCACCGGGCTCTGATCAATGGGCGGGGCAAGCCACTCCTTGCTGAACTCGGGCCGCGGAAACGCCTGCTGTCCGGTCGCGAGGTTGGCGTCGGTAAAGACGACGACCAGGGTGCGGAACGTATCCGCGATCTTTCGCGCCGTGATCATCGAGTAGAAGCAATCCTCTATCGTCGCCGCCGCCATCACGATCTTCGGCGCATCACCCGGCGTCCCGAATATCGCGGATAGCAGATCGCCCTGCTCCACCTTTGTCGGCAAGCCGGTGCTGGGACCACCGCGCTGCACGTTGACGAGAACCAGCGGGATCTCACACATGACGGACAGCCCCATGAGCTCGGTCTTCAGCGCCATACCGGGACCCGATGTGATGGTCACCGCAGTCTTGCCCGCGTATGACGAACCGATCGCGAAGGCACATGCGGCGATTTCGTCTTCCGCCTGATGCACGACGCCGCCAACGTCGGGGAAGATCTCACTCAGAAAGTGCGAGGCAGCTGTCGCCGGTGTGATGGGATACATCGCGCAGACATCAAACCCCGCGGCGACAATACCCAGTGCGACCGCCCGGTTACCGTTGACGACGACCTGGGGTTCGGTCACGCCGTGTGATGGTACGTCATACTGAAAATCGAGATTCTCCTCGGCCCAACCGTAGCCGGCATCGAGCAGCTCGATGTTGGGTTTGATGACCTTGTCACCCTTCTTCTTGAACTTCGCCACAATCTCAGCCTTCGCGATATCGAGATCACGAGAGTAGATAAAGGAGAGAATACCAACGACGAACATGTTCTTGCCGCGCTGCGGGTTCTCGACGATCTTCTTGCACTCCTCTTCCATCGGCACCTCGCGGACCTGATAACCGTCGGCAACGAGTTTGTCGTAGACGGCGGGGTAGGCCTCGGCGATGCTCGGGTCACTGTGAGTTCGCCACATGTTTTCGAGCAAAATGATCGCGCCCGGTTTGAATTCTTTCGCCGCCGCCCGGCCCAGCAGAACCTGCTCGTTAAAAGCCACGACAACGTCTGCCTCGTCACCGGCATTGGTTATCTTGGACGATCCAAGGCGGATGCGGATGCCGCTCGCACCAGCAGTGCTTCTTGCCGGCGGCTCTATTTCGGCCGGAATGATCTCTACGGTCCACACGCTGTTACCCATCTTGGCCGAAACGGTCCCGAGCATCTGACCTGCCGTCTGGGCGCCCTCGCCGGAATCCGAGATGATCTCGACAATATGCTCTTCGACCCGAGTGGCCCGGCCGTTCGCCCCGCCACCGTCACGCTCGCTCTCGGCGACCGCGGTCTGGGTCTTCTTGTTCTGCGCTGTCATGATTCTGCAGCTCCCATCGTGAGTTGTAGTGCAACCAAAGCAACCATCAGAACTTCTCGCCGTTCCGCGTAGAAGCATCCCCCTATAAGCGGACAGACCCGGACTCCCCCTGCTTGCCGGGTCTCTAGCGTCCCCCTTTTTTATTTGCATTCGCTTCCCGAAACCGGTCGTATGGGCAGGCGCCACGAATGTGGCCGACCGGGCAACCCGTCTCGATATAGGCGGCACAACGAAGGCAAAAACCTCGCCGCGTTCTTTCCCGGCTCAGAAGAGACACCGAGAAACGTGCCAGCAAACTCGTGAGCTGTTCGATCTCTTTCGGTGTAAAGTCCTCCATGACGGGGGCGAGACGCTCCATCTTCAGCGCTTCATAGTCGCTGACCAGGCGACGACCTTTGCGGCTGGGTGTCACAATGACTGCGCGCCGGTCGCCCTCCGACGGCGATCGCATAACGAGTCCAAGACGCACCAGTTTGTCGATGTTCTTGGTAACCGCCGGCGCACTGACGCCCAGAAACTCGGCCAACTCACCGGTCTGGTGCTGGCCGTTGATCGTCATCAGCTTTAGAAGATGGAATTGCGAAATGGTTAGTGGCAGTGGTGACGCCTCACGCAGCAGCTTCTCCTCCACGATCTCGCGAACGGCGGAAGAGTAGATATGGCTGTAACGCAACAGTCGTTGAAGCGGTTCTTCCGCCACGCCGTTGTCATCGGCGTGGGCGTGATCGCTAGACTTGAGATCTTCTCTGAGGGCCACCATTTACTTAACCTGAGACTTATTTAACCTGGTTATTAATTAACCGCCTTAACTAGCATAACCAATTGTTATTGTTTGTCAAGACCCCCTTGTGAATTCTATTTCAAAAGAATACCGGGGGCGTCGAGTCCAACGGACAGGGCCCCGTGGGGCGCTGCGACACCCTAACAATATTATTTATAATGGGTTAGCCTAAACAACCAATCCCTCTATAATATAGAGGGCCCTGACACGCCCGGCCGATGGCTCGACAAGGGAGATCAGGCGCCATTCGGGGCGGTAGAAAGGCGTATTCCAGTTGATTACAATAAGTTACATATGTGCGCGATTGCAGCCCTGGTCGTCTTCTCCGGTTGCGGCTCGGAGGCAAGACGGGATATATCCACCGCTCCGCAGAAGATCGGCGACGGTCCACCGGAGAAGTGCAACGTACAGCAGAGTTGTCAAGGCTCTCAACATAGTCTCCGCCGTACCGAATCCATGTGCGGAGACATTGCCGTTGGCGGCGACATTCTAGTGGTCTTCGTCGTGATGGGAACGGAGCGCAGCGGCGCTCTCGCGGATCTCCGTGAGATCACGAACCATCTCGCTCCAGCCATACCAGAGCGCGTAGTCCGGGTTCGCGTGAAAGGTCCCCTGGAACGCGCGCATCCGGTGCTTGAGATGCATCTCGAACAGCGTTTGCTCGATGGTTGTCGGCGCGTCGTGAAACGCCAGCAGATCGGGAAACTTGTGCGAGTAACCCTCGGGTCTGGACAGAATACCTTCATCGTATAACGAGGCGACCTCACGAATCGCCTTAGCAAGCAGGTGGTCGACCTCTCGGATCATGTCATCACCTTTGGCCAACTCGGCTTTGGCAAAGTTCTCCGAGTGGCAGTCGCTGCACACATTGAGGAGTTTCTGACGCTCTGCATCAAAAGCCTCCTGAGTGAGTCTGGCGACATCCGCGGCCTTGACCACATCGAGCCGCTCCGTTGGGTTGCCCTCGGGATCGAGCACGCCAAGTGCCTGCAGGATTGTTGTTTGATCGGCCTTCCACTGCTCATCTTCGGGTAACGGCAGGCGAACGGCCAGAAATCCCCAGGGGGTCCGGACCTCGTGGTTGCCCTTCGGCATGTGACAGGTCTGGCACGACGGTGCCGGTGTGGTCTCGGGAAGCGTGCCGTTCTGTTTGAGGAGATAACGCACACCGTGTTTGGAGGACGACCACATCTCCCACTGGGGATGATCGAAACCCATGTGACAGGTCTGGCACGCCTGCGGTTGTCTGGCTTCCTTTACGGAAAACGTGTGCCGTGTGTGGCATGCATCACACGATGCGTGACCAAACACCGAGCCTTTCTCCTTCAAGGCGGCAATCTCTTCATCGGTTTTGAGTCCAACCTTGTGGCATCCCCCACACCCTTTCATCCCCTCACTCATCGCCAACGGAAGTGCGTGTGTCGTGGGCATCGCCTTATAAGCGGCCCATGCCAAAGAGTGTTTCCCCTTCGAGAACTCCGTGAGCTGATCGTCATGACATTCACCACACGTGGCGGCCGTTACCGTGAGCACTTTGGACACGTCGTCCCTCGACGAGTGACCGTCACCGTGGCAATCGTCACAGGAAACCTCCTCGCTCGAATGAACGCTCGTTTCCCAATCGAGTACGATACCCGGTGTCTCTTTGGCGTGGCACTCCAGGCAGCTGTTTG
>CBDVBZ010000033.1:0-28666 GCA_965372355.1 uncultured bacterium
ATAGAGGGGTGATGCATTTACATCGTTGCTTCTTGTCCCTCCTTCCAGTACTATATTGCCAGGTAACCGGCTGCGACGGACACGCGTAGTCGCGCTTCGCTAGAGTACGGTTTGATAGTGCAATTGCCCACCGAAATGTCGTCAAGGGCGGGGTTCACTGCTCGGTGACGACAGATTCCTGTGAGTGGGCACCTGCGTCCAACACCTCAAGACGCCCATGCGCATCACGACACGTGTCAGTTGTGCATTCACATCTCTGCTTCACAACTCAGCTGGATCATAATCATCTGAACCACTTTTCACCCAACGGGAGGAAGGAGTTGAGTGCAGAGATGAAGTGTCTATCAACATTTCTCCTCATTTTGATCCTCTCCACCGGCGCCGCCGCTGCTGAACAGAATATCTATCTGTACAGCGAGGAGGTTGCCGATTTGATCGATGTAGAAGAATACATCGTCAGCGGAGAGATCGTTTTGGATATGGGCGTGGGTTCGATGCAACGAGTCGGACTGGGCCCAGCGCCGGAGCCGTATCCGCAGATCATGCTCTGGGAGCCGGATATCGAGCGGCTCGGTGCAGCGCTTGATGAGACGGACGGTATCCGGTTCATAAACCACGGGACGCATTGGACCAAGAATCGCCAGGCGCTTATCCTGTGGAGAATCGACATTCCTGACGCCTCGAGCCGGCTCCCCGCAGAGTTCGCGGAGGAACTCACGGTATGCCTGTGGGTCGATTGGAATCAGGACCAAATGTGGAACAAGAACGAGGCGATGATCCGTCGTCACCTCGATCTTTCAGAGTACGTGCCGTTCACCGATGAAACGGTGCACGTCTACTATCTCACCGCCTTCCGCGTGCCTGACCTCGATGACTGGCTGGCGTCGCTGAAGAAGGGGGATAACGTCAGGGACGTCGTTGATCTGTGGGTTCGAGGGGTACTCTCCTACGACGATCCAGACATGAGTCCCGACGGTGAGCAGCTGTTCGGCGATGTCGAGGACTACATGGTCAAATACATGAAAACGCCGAGGCCCAGAGAGAGGCGCGAAACGAGAGACTGATGATGGGTCCAGAAAAGCGACTGCATACAATTAACTGCATGACCGCATTTTTGACTCCATCATTCGCAAAGAGAGGAAATGTCATGTATCACAAGAAATTCTTCCTCGTTTCCGCGGCGGTATTTCTGGGACTGCTGCTCATAGCACCGCATCCGTATCTGGCCCAGAGCAAGGACGACGCTCGAGCCAAGATCTCGGCGGGGCTGGCGGGCCAGCTCTCCACCGCGGCCGCGGACGAGGCCGTTACAGCAATCGTAAAGATGCGAGAAAAGGCGCAAGTTGATCGCATCCAGGGTAAGAGAACCGCCGTGTTCTCCGAGTTCCGTCGAACCGCGAGGGTATCGCAGGCGGACCTCCTCAACTATCTCAGTCTGTCCACCGTACGGCCGAAGGTCGAGCTCACCCGTTCGTTCTGGCTCGACAACCTCGTGCTGGTGAAGGCGACCAAGGACGTGGTCGCGGAAATCGCCGCGCGGCAGGACGTTGAGAAGGTGTTTGAAAACTACACGGTCACGCTGCCGCCGAAACCGGAGCGTACCGGCCCCGACCGATCGTCGGCTGCGCAGCAGACGCAGCTGTGGGATTCGATCGACCACATCGGGGTGAAACAGGTGTGGACAAGCTACGGTCTGACCGGCAGCGGTGTGCGCGTGGGCGGGTTGGACACCGGCGTAGATATATCGCATCCGGATATCGCCGGCAAGATGATCACGGACAACCCCGCCGACCCCACCTACCCTGGTGGCTGGGCGGAGCTTGACGCAAACGGTAATGTCATACCGGGGTCTGTACCGCACGACTCCGACGAGCACGGTACCCACACGACGGGGACCATGATCGGCGGCAGCGCGAGCGGCTACGATATCGGTGTCGCACCCGATGCGGATCTCATGCACGGCTTGGTGATTCCGGGTGGCAGCGGGACGTTTGCACAGGTGGTCGGGGGTATGGAGTGGATCATCGATCCCGACAACAACCCGGGTACCGACGATGGCGCCCAGGTAGTCAACATGTCGCTTGGTGGGACCGGCACGCATACCGACATGGTTGCACCTACCGACAATATGGTGGCTGCCGGCGTGTTTCCGAGTTTTTCAATCGGCAACTCCGGCCCCGGATCGGGCACCACGGGCAGTCCGGGCAACGTGCCCAGCGCATTTGGCGTGGGTGCGACGGACGACGGAGATGTCATCGCATCCTTCTCGAGCCGCGGCCCAGTGACGTGGAACTATCCGCCGTACGTGGGAACGTACATCAAGCCGGATATGTCCGCGCCTGGTGTCCGGATCTACTCGTCGGTGCCGGGTGGCGGTTGGGAATGGACGAGTCCAAGCGGAGATTGGAGCGGCACGTCCATGGCCGCACCGCATCTTTCGGGCACCGTGGCTCTGATGCTCCAGGGCAACCCCACAATGACCGTTGACCAGATCAAGCTGTTGCTCTCTCAGACAGCCATCGATCTCGGCACGGCGGGAATGGACAACAACTACGGCTGGGGCCGCGTCGATGCGTTCGGCGCGGTGAGTGCAGCGCTCGTGGGTCTGGGGACCCTCGAGGGCACCGTGTACAGCTCGGCCGGCGGCGTTGTCGAAAACGCCGCGGTTCTGGCCACCGATACCGGCCAGCGGGTCCACACGGACGCCATGGGTCACTACTCGCTCCTGCTGGTGGCGGGAGACTACGACATCGAGGTGTCCCGATTTGGTTATGAAACGTCAACCATTTCCGGTGTGACGATCGTCGCGGACCTCGTGACGATACAGGATGTCACGTTGACACAGCTGCCGTCGGGTACCGTCGCCGGCGTCGTCACCGACAGTCAGACCGGCATGGGTATCGCGGCGGACATCACCGTGCTTCTCAATGACGAAGCCGTGGTGTGGGCATCGACCAATCCGGCCACGGGTGAGTACAGCGTGGCCCTCCCCATCGGGACGTACGATCTCGTTTTTAGTCCCGAGTTTCCCTATCCGACGGTGAGAAGAAACGGCATCGGGGTGATGACCGACATGACGACCACATTGGATGTGGCGCTCATGGCCGCCCAGATCCTCCTTGTCGACGACGATGTCGGAGACGGTTACGAAACATACTACGAGCAGGCCATTGCCGCGGCAGGCCGAACGTACCTTACGGTGGCGACACCGCCAACGGCTGCGGATATGGCGCTTTTCGAGTCCGTCGTGTGGTTCACGGGCGATGACTACACGTCCACACTGACGTCGCAGGATCAGGCGGAGATTGCCGCCTACCTCGATGGCGGAGGCCGTCTGTTTATGTCGGGTCAGGACATTGGCTACGACATCAACACCTCGGCCTTCTACAGCGACTATCTGCACGCCGCCTATGTCCAGGACAACGTCGGACTCGGTGGGGTGCTCGGCAGTCCGGCGAGCCCCGTAGGCTTTGGCTTCATGTTCGATATCAAGGGTGGTGACGGTGCCAACAACCAGAACTACCCGTCGGAGATCGATCCGGTCGCCCCGGCGATGACGGCGTTCGTCTATGACGCGTCCGTTCCCGCTGCGGCGTCTGCAGCCATGGGCGCGGCCGCGGCCAAGGCGACCGTCGGAGACGATATCGCGAAGGCCATCACGAGTTCGGGGACGGCGGGGCTGACGTTCGACAACGGCATGCACAAGCTCGTCTACCTTGCGTTCGGCTTCGAGGCGATCGCTACGGCGGGTGACCGGAGCCTGGTCATGGATCGGATTCTCGATTGGCTCCAGGGCTACCCGGACATCGTCCATACGCCATTGGGCGACACGGAAGACACCGAGAATGCCTACCGCGTCTGGGCGACGATCACGTCCGATTTCTTCGAGCTGGACCCATCCAGCTTTGTGGTGGTCTACGACGTGGGTGGCCCGGAGATAACGCTGCCCATGGCGCCACTGGCCATCCCCGAGGATTACGAGGCCTACATCCCGACGCAACCGACGGATACACAGGTGAACTACTACATCTCGGCAAGCGATGTCGAGGGTCACACCTCGACGGATCCCGTCGGCGCTCCGTTGTACAAGCATTCGTTCATGGTGGCCCAGGACGTCGTGCCACCGGTGGTGGAGCACATGAGACTTTTTGACACCAACGACCTCGACGGCCCGTACTGGGTCAGTGCGATGGTAAGCGACAACATCGGTGTCGAGAGCGTCTATTTCATGTACGCCAAGAACGGTGGCTTGCACCACAGGGTCAAGATGATGATGCAGCCCGACGGCTCGTATTTGGGAGCGATCTCCGGGCCGTCTGAGGTGGGCGACATCTACGAATACCATCTCTACGCGATGGACAACTCGTACTCGGGCAACGTCACGCGCGTACCGGAGATGGGCGCCTACAGTTTCGAGATCGTCGAAGAGTTCGTCTGGGATTTCGAGGACTATGACGGCGGTTTCGTACCGGCAGGCGACGTGTGGGAATGGGGTGCGCCGACGACCGGACCGGGAGCGGCTCACTCTGGCGTCAACGTCTGGGCAACGGTGCTCGGCGGCAACTACCCGAGCTATTCCGATGCGACGCTCGACATCCCACCGATCACGCTGTCGGCGGGCAAACCGTACGCCATCCTCACGTTCTGGCACTGGTACTATATCGAAACCAACTACGACGGTGGCAACATCAAGGTGTCCACCGACGGCGGTGCCACGTGGGACATTGTGACACCCCTGGGTGGCTATGACGGTACCGCCCGTTCGGCCAACGCGGGGATTCCGGGTGAGCCGTGTTTTACCGGCTACAACAACGATTTCTGGCAGCAGGAGATGTTCAACCTCTCCGCGTATGCCGGCCAGCAGGTGATGATCCGCTTCCACTTCGGTAGCGACGGGAGCGTACAGCGATCCGGCTGGTACATCGACGATGTGCGGCTACGGAGCACCGATGTCGACGACATCCCGCCCGTTATCAGCAACACGCAGGTTCCGGGCAGTACGTTCGACACCGTCGGTCCTTACGAGGTGAGCACGTTTGTGATAGATCCACTGTCCGGCCTTGCGTCGGTGTCCACGTTCTACAGCATGGACGACGGCGCCACGTACACCGAACTCGCCATGAGTCCGGGAGCCGGTGCGGACGAGTGGGTCGCGAGCATCCCCGGACAGCCGAACGGCACACGGGTCAGGCTCTACATCCGCGCGACCGACACCGCCTCTCCGTCGAACGAGAGCACGGATCCGGCCGGAGCTCCGGCGAATACCTATGGATTCGCCGTCTTGCCCTCGGCCCCGATTCTGGTGCTGCAGATGTCGAGCACGGCAAGCTCCCTGGATATGTTCCGGGACGCGCTGGAAGCAAACGGTCATACCGCAGACTACTGGTATCGCCCCGATGGGTGGTTGGATGCCAGCAAGCTGAGTCTCTACAAGACGATCATTCTCGATGAGACCGGCTCACTCACGGCGGAGGAACGGACGGACCTGGCGACATTCCTCGAATTGGGAACACCGGGTGCGAGGAAAGAGATCATGGTCATGGGTCGCGATCTCGGCTACTACTCGTCCACACGTCCGTGGATCGAGGAGTACATGAGGGCGGCCTACGTCCAGGACAACCCGGGATGGCGCGAGCTTTCCGGTGAAGCTGGAGAACCCATCGGTGCCGGTGAGACGTTTGTGATCTCCGGTTCTTACCCGGATGAGACCAGACGTTCCACGAATTATCCGGGTGGTGAGATCGTATACCGGTATACGGCACCCGGCACGGCAATGGAGACACGAGGAGAGCTCCAGGGCGCGTACGAGAAGGACGGTAAGGAGTGGGACGGCGTCATGCCGCACGCTCCCATCAGTCTCGATGCGGCGGCGGGCATCAAGTACGCCGGCGAGCAGTATCGTTCCGTCTACTTCACCTTCAACTTCTACTATATCCAGGAAGACTGGCGAAGGGCGGGAATCATCGACCGCGCGCTGGCGTGGCTGTCCGCACCTCAAATCTTGCACGAGGCTTTGCACGATAGCGAGGATACGGCCAACCCGTACACGGCTGTTGCTCAGGTGTACTCAACAACGCTCGATCCCACCCGCGTCGAATTGACTTACGACGTTGGCATGGGGTCGGTGACGGTTCAGATGGACCCGACGGGCAACCCCGACGAGTTTGCGGAGGACATCCCGGCGCAACCTTTGGGAACAACCGTGGAGTACTATCTGAGTGCCAGTAACCTCGATGGGACCATGAGTTACCACCCGAGGGGCGCACCGGCAGATCAGCACCTCTTCAAGGTGGGCGCCGACATCATCCCGCCGGAGATCGTTCATACGCCTCACCCGAATACGGCCGATCAAGCCGGACCGTATACAATAGAGGCGATGGTCACCGACAACGTTGGTGTCGACCCCAACGAAGTATCGCTGGCTTACAACAAGAACGGTGGTACGGATGTAACCGTGGCCATGAGCTCGCTTGGCGGTGACATGTACGCTGTGGATATCCCCGGGCCGGCAGTGGTGGGGGATGTTTTCAACTACTACATCACGGCCAGCGATGCCGCGACGGTGCCCAATACGACGAGAGATCCTGCTGCCGGTTATCACAGCTTCGAGATCGTCGATTACTTCGCGTGGGATTTCGAGGCGGATGACGGCGGGTTTGCGGCTACGGGCCCCGATTGGGAATGGGGTGAACCGACAACCGGGCCGAGTGGTGCGTATTCCGGCGTGAACGTGTGGGCCACGAAACTCGGTGATAACTACTCATCGAGTTCCGATTCGAGGCTTCATACGATCGCTCTGACCGTGCCAAGCAGTCATCTGTACGCATCTTTGAGCTTCTGGCAGTGGTACTACATCGAGAACAATTACGACGGTGGTAACGTCAAGATCTCGACGGACGGCGGCAGCTCGTGGGCGATTCTTACACCGGATATCGGCTACAACGGCACCGCGACGTCGGGCAACGCGGCGATCCCGGGAGAGCCCTGCTTTACCGGGTACAACGACGATGTCTGGCACAAGGTCACGTTCGACCTCACGCCGTACCGGGGCATGGGAGTTCTGATACGGCTCCACTTCGGTAGTGACTCGAGCGTGCAGCGTGTGGGGTGGTACGTCGATGACATGCGCATCGAGAGCATGTCGGACACCGAGGGACCCGCCTTCGTGTCGACGTCCGTACCGGCTAGCACGTACGACGACGTTGGGCCGTACACGGTGACATCGGTTGTGAACGATGCGCTTTCCGTTGTCGCGAGTGCGACCCTGTACTACAGCACGGATGATGGAGGCACCTGGACATCAGTGGCCATGAGCCCAACCGGCAATCCGGATGAGTACAGCGGCGATATCCCGGGACAGTCTTCGGGCACCCGCATCAAGTTGTATGTGGAGGCGAGCGACAACGAGTCCAACACATCAACCGATCCAGCGGGCGCTCCGTCGACGGCCTACGAGTTCGGCATCATGCCGTCGGGCGACTACCTCGTGCTCCTCGGCGGTGCAGCGCACACCGATCCCGTCACCTTCCAGATGGCCTTCTCGGCGATTGGCCGGACGGCGGATATCTGGGATTGGGACGATCTCGGCCTGCCAACCGTCGATGTCCTGCTTGCGTACCAGGCGATCGTCATCGATGAGAGCTGGTATCTTGACACGTCACAGATGGCTTTGCTGGGTGAATTCCTCGATACGAGCAGTGCATCGCTCAACAAGGTCTTCATGATGGGGCGTGACCTTTCGTATGGTTCGGGCGCGCGGACGTGGATGGAGCAGTACACCGGCTCGGCATACGTGCAGGATGATCCCGGCTGGCGCGAGCTAACGAGCACGCCGGGAGATCCCATCGGTGCAGACGAGACGTTCACCATCCAGGGATCCTACCCGGATGAGCTCAGTCTCTCGACGACGTATCCCGGTGGCCAGGTCGTGTACACGTACAGCGGCACTGGCACCGCGCTCGATCGTTTCAACACCGAGCAGGATGCCCGCGCGTTCTACGAGAAGCAGGGCAAGCTCTGGGATCCGAAGTACTGGCCGTTCGCGCCGATCGGCCCGGATGATGCCGCAGGGATTCGCTACGTGAGTGCAACTCACGCATCGGTGTACTTCTCCTTCAACTTCAACTACATCCAGGAGGCCGATCGTCAGGCAGCAATACTCGATCGCGCACTCAACTGGTTGGGTACGGCGAGCAGCCTGGTGGGTGCAATGGCCGAAGCGAAGGAGCAAACATCTGGCGTCCCGGCTAAGCTGACGTTGGGTCGCAACTTCCCGAACCCGTTCAACCCGGTCACTCGCATCGAGATCGGCATACCGAATGTCGCGGAGCGAGTGAGCCTGAAGGTCTACAACGTGCACGGGCAGCTGGTGAAGACGGTGTTCGAAGGCACCAAGGGCCCGGGTTTTCACGTCCTCGAGTGGGACGGAACGAACAACCAGGGCATCAGTGTCTCGACCGGCGTTTACTTTGCACGGTTCGAGTCAGCACGGACGGTGTTAACGCGGAAAATGATTCTACTGAAGTAAAAGCATCTGTTGCCTCATTTTCCGTCGAGAGGGTGTGAGGGTCCGCCGGGCCCTCGCACCCTCAGGCCTTCGTTTTCCCGCCCTTTGATTCTCGATCCATCGCCCTCAAGTTCCTTCCCCCCGAATTGACGCAAGACAAGGCTGCGAAAACTCGTTGCTCTTGCGGGACCGAGGCCCGGCATCAACCACAACCCTGCCAATCGATTCGCCGACCCGAACAAACGTCTCGAGCCCTGCACGCGTGTTGTCGCACAGATCTGGGTCAAGCTCTATCGTACCGCTTTCAAAAAGCAGGGTAACAACGGATCCGCCGAGCTCGAAAAACCCTTTGTGCTCACCCTTACAAACCCGATCTCCCGGCTGAAAGCATTGTTTGATCGATCCAAACGTAAATGCCCCGACTTCGACAATTGCGATCCGTCCGAAATTCTCAGAATCGAACAGCGTTAACGTGCGGCGGTTTTCAGCGAAAAACGGTACAACCCATCGTCTAGAATACGGTGTCGTCGCATAGTATCGTCCCGCTATCGGCAGTGGTTCATGTGCAATGCCGTCGTCGGGAAAGTGGAAGTGATGATAGTCGGCAAGATAGAGCCGGGTGATCACCATCGATCCATTCGTGTATCTCTTGGCGAGCTCGTCATCGCGAAGCAACGTGCGCAGGTCAAAACTGCAGCGCTTGAGTGCAAAACAGGTCGCATCATCCACCACGGGGAACGCCAGAATGCGCCCATCGGCCGGCGCGACACAAAGGTCAGGATCATGAGCAATCGGGCGCTGTGACATATCGATTCTGCGCGTGATAAAATCGTTGAAGCTCTCGAATTCCTCGAGCGGACGAAGTGATTCCCCTATGTTGACATCCATCGCCTCAATAAACCCCGGGATTTTCCGAGCGCTGGACCGTCGCTTGTTCAGCCAGGCGTAGAACTGCGAAACGATCTTTCTGCTCAATATGAGACGTGTCAGCAACCAGCCGGTGGCGTTGTTGTAGAGCCAGTCGAGGAGGTCGCGTTTGTAGATCGGATCGCGCTTTCGCTTGCCCGTGCGACGGTCCACATAGGTTGCGCAGTTTGCAGTCTTCATACCATCAACTCGTAGAGTGCGTATTCACGGTCGGCCTGGTGGATACTGTCTCCGATGATTTTGCGAACCAGACTATCCTCGCCGATCAGCGCGAATACGGCCCGGTCGAAACCGGCATCGAGAGCCGATCGGACGCCATGATAGCCCAACGCGGCTCCCAGCCCATGGCGCTTCTCAATTTCCTCGGGTGTGATTCCCACCGTGTGGAAGACCACGCGTTCTGTTTGTTTTCGGCGGAGCGCGAACTTAAGTCTAGCGTAAACGTTGTCACTGCCATTCATCGCGCGAACGGCATTCGCGGGGTCAGGATACGCTATAGCAAAACCGCCGGGTTGACCATCCCGGTCGTAAACTAGGTTTAGAAAGCGTGGGTCGATCACCCGCAAATACGTACCGTAGATCCGGTCAAAATTGGCAAAATCAATGTCTGTGAACCCGAGAAACCCCTTGTACGAACGGGTGACCAGCGCGTGAAGCAAACGCATGTTTGAAGGGTCGCGCCCGTCGATACGCTGGAAACGGTAGCCGCCATCCAGGATCCGCTGGTAGTGGCGCTCGGACTTCGCGGCTACATCCTCGAGTGCGCGGCGGCCCCGGATCTCCATCGAGCACCAGGTCTTGCAGACGGCAAATCCAAACTTCTCCAAAAACACCGGGTAGTAAGACTTGTTGAAGGGCTCACCGAGAAACGGCTCGCGCTCGAATCCTCGCCGCATGCAGCGGTAACCATGCCAGATGTCAAAGTTGACCGGTCCCCAAATCCGGGCGACGCTGTCACGCCGCTTCAGCCACTCGGTGGCGTTGCCGAGCAGCTCGTCGGCGACATCGTAGTCTTCGACGCACTCAAAAAAACCCAGACAGCCAATCTGCCGTCCGGTCGCGTCCCGCATGTCGGAGTTCAGGAACGCGGATACGTGCCCAAGAAGATCGCGTCCCCGACGGGCGACGAAATGTCGGTGTTCGTTATCCGGTCTCTGAAAAAAAGGGAACTCCGGTGAGAACTGAGCCAGGAACGCGCGGCGCGATGGTGGAATCCACCGTGGCTCATCGGCATAGAGCCTCGCGCAAAACGTGACGAACGCCTGGCTAAGAGCGCTGTCGAATGTGAATGAGTGAATATCCATCACGAGTTCCTAACTCGAAAGCATGCCAACGGCAACAATCTGCGAAGTGAGTATCGTTACCAGAAAGAAGCTGGCAAACGGTTTTAGCTTCGAAGTGTTCGTACTTGGGCAACGGAGAAAACGGATTCCCGCCCAGACATTAACAATGAATCCGGATGCAACAACAGCCACATACAGCCAGTGAAGACCGAGCGTGATCCACAGATAGAACGCGATGCCCAAACCGATCGCCTGGACGACCCATGTGACGACAACGGCGCCACGCAGACCCCAAAGCCGCGAATAGGTAACATATTCGTCCTCGTCCTCCCTGCATCGGATCTTGCGTGCGAGCTCCCAGGCGAGAAATGGTGACCACAACATGAAAACAAACGGTACAATCAAACTCCAACGGAGATCTCCTGCGGCGAGCCCGTGCTCCACAGCAAACATCGCAAATCCATAGAGAATAAGGAGCGCTACGATCGGATTGTGCGTCGCCAACGTCAGCGGCAGGCTGCGGTTGAGAAGATCCGGCGCAAAAAAACGGCGAAACATCAAAAACGCATAAAGCAGAGTGCCTGCCGCCACATAAAAGGCCCATCCGAACCAGACATTCACGACAAGATAGATCGCCGACGCTCCTGTCAGTGCCCACTGAATGTCGGAGCGCAGTACACGTCCCGATGGTAACGCTCTATTGGGAAACAACTGCCGATCGATTTCCTCATCCTTTAACTCATCCATAAGTCGTAGAATGATCATGAGGTTGAACAGGCTCCATGCGGCCACGAGCCCATGCCGCGAGAGGAGCGGTGTCGACAGGTCGTGAATATGACGGGCATATACCGCGATACCTATATAGATCAGGACGGCGAGAGCGGCATGGGGCGGCAGCGGTAGCATCTCTCGAAAATATCTCCCCATGCGTTTTGAAAACTCCCTCGCCCCGCTTTCCATCAGAAAGATCAAGCTAAGCGCCACGAATGCGACCCCGGTCATCACGGCGAGCTCGGGGACGTTTTGTTCTATTGAGGCTTTGAGCGTGAGAAACGCAAAACCGGGAACGAGCACATTGTCGAGCCCGCGTGTTCCTACGGCCTCGACAATCGTCGACACGAAGGCAACGAGCAACGAAATCACGAAGCGATCAATCAGACCGATGTCCGTGGCGATGAGAAGTGTCACATAAGTGAAGAAGAATGCCACGCCAAAGAAGGCGAGCGATCCCTCCACGGTCTTTTGTCCCGGCAGTGTGCTGTAGTGTGTTTGTCCATAGCGAATCCCCACAATCGCAGCCGCCGTGTCCGCGGTCGTTAGTATAAGCACTGGAACCGTGTACATTAGCGGGTCGCCCCGCGACACGGTGAACATGAGTGCGACGGCCAATGTAAAGTAGAACTCACCATGCGAGTGCCGATCCACGCTGCCGAACACCGGACGTAAATCCATTCGATCATTGCGTCGCAGCACAAAGAGTCCCAGTGCCGCGATCGCGCATACGGTGATTACGGGCCACACGCTTTGAAATAGCCATGGAAAGCTCAACGCGGTGAGCCCGCTGCCAACGTGTGTGACCTTACGCGCGAATTCCGGATCCAGTCCGTAGCGTTTCTGCAAAGCCCGCAACACGACGAGCAGGGTGACGATAACAGCGAGGACAACGCCAATGCCGACGAATGGGTTCATGTCCGAGTGACCTCCTCGACAACGAGGGCGCTATAGAAGAACGCCTTGTCGCGGGTGTGCAGATCGTGCGCGAGTGACGATAGTGGCACGATGCGATCGGCCAGGGTGATCGGACGGGTACGGGGTACCAGCATATTCCAGTAGACAAGACGCGCGCCTGGCGCCGCCGTCTCGACGATACGATCCAGCGCGGCGTGATAGTTTTCCGGGGACATATATTCGAATATGTCGCTGAGGTTGAAACGATCGACGCGCTGTCCATCGCTTGACTGCGCAAAGTCCTCCACGGATTGCAGGCGCCACTCGAGCCGGTCGAGGTTGCGACGAATACGCTCAAAAGAGTCGCGTCTCAGAGCACATGGCACCGATGAGCGGTGGGCACCCAAAAGAATCCACTGAAGATACGGATTCTCCGCAGGATCGAGAACGGTAAACGCGTGGCGGGCCCGCTTGCTTATGTGGGCCGACAGGTCACCGTTTGCGTATCGAAAGAAACTCGAATCGCGTCCCAGGCGACCGAGTACGGGACGTGAAAAAAATGTTTTGAACATCCATCGCCAGCGCCGGTTGTCCCACACTTCAGTGTAGAACATCGCGCGCGCCGCCTGTGACTTTGGCTCAAAGAGCTCCTCGATCCGCCGTTTACCATGAACAAGCGGCAGCACACGGGTGCGAAATAGACGGAGATAGTTCTCGAACTTGCCAGCACCCCCGATGCCATCCTCGATGTCGTCCGCTCGACCATCCCAGAATCGGCGTGTTTCGCTGGATAGCAACGACCGACACCGTTTGTATAACGACATCCGGTCGCTTCCCGGGCTCGAGCCGATGAGCCTCAACATCTCCTCATACTCCAGTTCCCGGTAGGCGGCGACACGCAGCTCGAGACAGGCAAGCTGTGCAGGGCTCAAATCGAGCGCGATCACGCGTCCGGGATCCCGGGCCAGCATGGCTAGCGCGTTGTCACCTGCGGAAGCGATGGACAGACATGTGTCGGCGGGTTGGATGTCCAGCGCTTCGAGGAGAATATCCGCGTCTTCCCAGCATTGGGCATAACGGATGATCGAAAAATCTGCGCGCGTACTAACCTCAGTCATGACGGCCACCTTCCTCGGTGATCTTTGTCACGACACCGGTAGCACCATCGAATTCCACCCAATCGCGATCTCGAAGCCAGCGGGTAACACCCTCGATTGAAACGATCGTCGGGATCCCCAACTCGCGGGCGACAATCGCGGAATGCGAGAGCAGACTACCACGCTCGACAAGCAGACCGCTGGCAAAGGGAAACAGCATGACCCAACTGGGATCGGTGCGCTCAGCCACGAGAATATCGCCGCGAGTCAATTTCGCATCGGCCGGGTTGAGCACGACCCGAACCCGCCCGGATATCTTGCCGGGACAACATCCGATCCCCGTACGCCGGTCCCCAGACGCGTGATCCATGGGTTCCTTCGACTGAAACGTATTGCCCTGATACACGATCCCGTGAGTCTCAAAGCGGTCGGGGGGAGGATCCATCTCGGAGTACTTTGCAAATTCGTCTTTGCGCAAAGCGACGAGCCCCTTTAGATCCGTCGAGACGGATGTTCCATGCAAAAAGCCAAGCACCTCCTCCGTTCCCAAAAAGAAAATATCGCGAGGGTTATCGAGCAGATCGAGGGTGTGGAGGCGTTTGCCCAGCTCGACAAAGATCTTGCGTACACGACCAAAAACATGCGTGCGCTCGAGCCGCATGTTCTCCCGGCCGCGGACAAAGCGCTGTGCGTGGCGCAGTACCCAATTAAAGATTCCTCGGCGTAGTGGGCTTGCACCTAACGCGCTATGTACCTGCCGTTCGGCTTGTCGACGTGAAAGCAACGCATGGGATTCATCATTGTTATCACGGGCATCCTCGGCAGGGTGCTCGGCGAGGAATCCAATCGACCGCAGCAACATCAACGGGTCGTCCTCGAGTGTGCGGCTCTCGAGCTTCAATTCGTCAGTGCAACGGTCCCCAAATTTCTGTAGGTAGGACTCGTAACAGTCTCGAAAATGGTCGTAACGCGACACGACCGCAAGGATATGGTCTGTGCCCGCGTTGCGGAGGGCATCGCCGAGCTCCGGATGAGCGCGCGCCATGACCGCCATCTCCTCGACTCGATCTGCGGGCTCTGTGCTGACCATTCCTCCGGATCCGCTGAGCAGCCCGTTCTGAAGGGTCTCGGTAGCGTCGTTGCACCATTTGACGCACAGTTTTCTCAGCAATCCGTAGAAGATCATCGCGAAGAAATCATTGATCTGCGGAGCGTCCCAGTGTGTCAGCAAGCGACTCTCGAGCAGCCGGTACTCGGCGGCAAGCTCGTCCGCCCGAAGCGACGACAGATCGCTTGGCCGCGAACCGATGGCTTCGTCGACGCGCTGGTAAAAACGTTTCATCTTCATCTTCAGGAGAAAGAAGTTAGCAGTGACGCTGGCTACGGTTCTTACAAAATACAAGCCGTCAATCAAGCGCGCCTGCCACGGCACGCTTTCTTTGGTGCCGAGCAGACCGTCCGGCACGCTTTCTTTCACGCCGATCATTTGCTCGAAGAGCGTACGATTCATTTTGTAGCCCGGCATCGTCGCCAAAATCCGGTACCAATTGAGCAAGTTGTAATAAATCCGTCCTTGAATCAGACCCAACATGTTGGCGAGCGCGTCGCGGTTCTCTTCGATCCGTTTGCGAGGGATACGGAAGATGGAACACAGTTGGCCGTAGACGCCTTCATAGGCGTTGCGCACAAACGTGAACGTGAGGGGTGTTGTGATGCCACCATAGCTCTCGGCGATGTTGCTGTTATCCCAGATCGCCAGTGCACCACTGGGTTCGACGACGTCGGCCAGTGACGTAATCGGTCTGGATTGAAGAAGGTAGAGCTCATCGGATGCGATGGCCCATTCGATGTCTTGCGGACAACCGAAAAATTGCTCCGCTTCACGGGCGAGACGGGCGACCGCGGCAACCTGGTCGTCTCTGAGCGCGGGCTTATTTGCCCGATCGACGTCGATGCTGACCGCCTCGATGCGGTCGTCGCTATTGTAAGAGAACCTGTGAGCGGTTGTTTTCGATGTCAGCTGTCTCCTGATGATCTTGCCACCGATGTCGACATGATGGGTGTCCGCCTCGGCATCGCCGGAGACCAACGCTGTCCCCAATCCGTACAGCGATCCAACGACTGCCGTCGCCCGGTCGCTTGTTACTGGATCCGCGCTGAAGGCGACACCAGACACATCGGCATCAACCATTCGCTGTATCAAAACCGCCGGCACCTGCTGCAAATCTCGAAGGTTATGTTCGAGACGGTAGGCGAGCACGCGTTCACTAAGAGCCGAGCGCCACACATCAACGATCCGGCGAGGAACATCGTCCAGTGAAACGAACAAATAGCTTTCGAACTGTCCCGCAAAGGAATGCGTCGCGGAGTCCTCATCGACCGCCGATGAGCGAACGGCCCATGTCTCTGCATCATCAGCGATACCTCGTAGCGCACGCTTCACTTCGCTCTCTATGTGTGGTGCGAGGCTCATCTCTTCGGGTATATTCTCCGCTAAGCGCGATCCGACGGCGTTTACCACCATTTTGTGGCGGGTTGCAGCGACACTTGCCTCAAAGGCTTCGGGCGTGACGACGAGCCATCTCGGTACCGGGAAGCCCGCTGCGCTCAGCCGAGCGAGTGCAGCCGCCTTGCCCCCAAGCGGATCGCCAGGCGCTGCGTGTTGTGAATGAATGACGAATGCCATAGTTCTCTCCGGCGCTTTATTTGCGCGGTTTACCATTACCCCTCGCAAGATCGCTGTGTGCTCGTACGAACTGGTGCGAACAAATCGCCGCGGCGATCGAAAGCTCACCCGCGAGACAGAGACCAGCGGCGACCTCGGCAAACGCGTGCGCGTTTCCCGGTCCTTTCAGCCCCAAGATGTCCAGGCACGCCGCCTGGCTCGGCGCTGCGGTGCCACCGCCAACCGTTGCTACCATGAGGCTCGGAAGCGTCACGCATAAATGGAGATCGCCCTCCTCGGTTGTGTCCATACGGGTGATGCCGACAGCGGATTCGGCAACACACGCGACGTCCTGGCCGCACGCGATATAAAGCGCCGTCAAGGCGTTCGCGTAATGGCCTTGTGATCCGATAGAGCCGCTCAACGAACTGGCGACCATCGCAAAACTCGAATACCGGGCCATTTCTTCCGGCGTCGTGTGGAGACCCTTTTCGACAAGTGCTCGAGGTATGAACGCCTCAGCTGTTACCTTGCGACCCCGCACGGTTTGAAAAGACTGGCTGGTCGCCTTTTTGTCGCCGGAAAGATTCGATTCGGCAAAGTAAAACTTTGGCTTGAGTGGGCTGTGCTCCATGATGTAGTCACAAATCGCTTGCGAGGCGATCGTCGCCATGTTCTGCCCCGAAGCATCCGACGTCACAAAATCAAAGACGAAGTACACATGGTTGCCCTCGAGAGTGAATTGGATATCGATGAGTTTCCCATAACGGGTGGTTTTCTCGGCTGCGTACTTGATCTTCTTCATTTGACCCATGGTCCAAACGATGAAGATCGCGGCCTCGGTCAGATTATCGAAGGCAAACCCGGGGGCCCGATTGACGCCTTCGTTGGCGAGGACCGTTGTGCACCCACCAGCCTCACTAATGATCCGCATCCCGCGGTTGTACGAGGCAACGAGCGCCGCTTCGGTTGTTGCCAGTGGCACGTAGTAATCACCCTGGGCGAATAAGCCGTTGATACGCAGCGGCCCCGCAACCCCGACGGGCACTTTCACCGTACCGATAAAGTTCTCAATGTTGTTTTTGTAGCTCTCCGCCTTTGCGCAGGTATGGAGGTCGGCAATCTCCCGTCGTGCTCCGTTGTTTACCGATAGCGTTTCCCAGCGCGCATCCAGGGCGTCTGCCGTGAATCCCCGGGGGATTGGCGGCGGCAACGGACTCTTCGTCGGCCGGAGCCTCGTTTTCCAATCCGACTCGTCGTGAACGTCTTCGAGGTAATCGAGGTACTTCTGTAAACGAGTGAAATCCGTAGACATTTGAAGGTCTCCTTTCGGACCTAGCCAGAAACCGATACCTGTTGCCTGGCGGGCACCAAGGATTCTTGCTGTTTAGCCCTTGATTCCTTTGCTTGCTGGTTCTGAAAAAGAAACGATGCAAAAGCGGGAAGCATGACCAAATCCATCACGAGCGCGGCAACGACCGCGACGGCGGTAAGCAAACCGGGGTTTGCAACGGCGTTGCTTCCGGCAAGGGCGATCACGAAAAACCCCGCCGCAAAAACAAAACTTGTCGACACGACCGCTACACCGGCGGCCCTTGCGACCTTTCTTATGGCGTTTTCGAAGCTGCGTCCTGCGGCGAGTTCGCGTCGCAGGCCGTAAAGAACATGGACCGAGTCGTCGACAATGATTCCCAATACAACGGCCGCTACCGTGACCGTGGCGATGTCCAGGCGGATGCCCGAAAACCCCATGACTCCGAGGACAAGTGCTACCGGTAGCAGGTTGGGTGGGATCGCAGCAAGCGCGTAACGCCACGATCGCAGTACCAGGGCTATGACCAAAAACACCATAAGAAAGGCGAGGCCAAAGCTTTTGATCTGGTCGCCGAGCGTGTGCATGATGATCTGCGAATAAAGCGGCAGATACCCACCCTTTGCAACGTCGACACCGTCACCCATCTCCGTCTGTATAACGTCCCTTGCCCGGTCGGCGATGTGCATAAAGTCCCGGGCGCTCGCCATGCGGGTCATGGCCGTCAGTCGAAGCGTTTGCTTATCGTCTGCGATCCAGTCTTCGAGAACACTCGCGTGCCCCGATCGTTCGAGTAGTGAGATCAAGTTGTCGACATCGTCGTCGTCGTCCGGCACCCACGGACGGTCGAGCGTCTCACCGGTGATGGCGACATAGAGATCACGCAATACATCGCCTGCGGTCGTCGTGCGACTGATATCGGGGTCTGATTCGAGCGCTGTTTGCGCGGCGGCAAGCCTGGCCAAAAAGTCGGTGCGCTGCCAGCCATCCGGCTCCGAAGCTCGTAGTGTCATCTCGAGTGGAAAGAACGGTCCAACCGTCTGTTCGAGAGTTTCGGTCTCGCGGCGAGCGGCGTGCGTCTCGGGTAGAAAATCAATACTGTATGTGTCGACGACAATTTTGCCAGCGCCATAGACGGCGACAAGACCCAGAAGAACCGTGAATACGACGACGGCTACGCGTCGTCGTACGGAGAAGACCATGATACGCTCGACCGTCGATCCCACGCGCTCGCTGATCCGCGACGGTGCGCGGAAATGAGCGGCGCGCGGGATCAAAACGGCCATACCCACGATCGAAAAAACAAAGGCAAATACGACACCCACGGCGGCAAAGATGCCATATTCGCGAGTCACGGCCATGCTGGCGGTTGCGAGCGACATAAGAGCGACGGCCGTCGTGATCATGTTAAAAAGGCATGGCGCAGAAATTGCCGACAAACAGCGCGTCAAATCGTTCACGCTCCGCCGGCGTCGCGCCAGCGAGATGTCGATGTCGGTGGACATGTGCACGACGTTTGCGACACCCAGAATCATGACGAGCGGTGGTAGCGCTATCGTGATCATATTGATCGATCGACCCGCCAACGTCATGGCTCCGAGCAACGCAATATCGGCGACTGTCACAGCGGCGAGTGCCAACAACGTCCACACAAGGCGCCGCGTGATGAAGTAAAGCGCGATTGCGATCACGAGGTAGGAGAGCCCGATAAACCTGGCGCCATCGCTGAGCGTCGCCTGGTTCAGGGCCTCGTGGAGCACACCGACCCCGCCGTAGCTGGCCGTCTCTTCACCGGCCGCCAGAGCGGACTCCGTCGCCGCGCGAATGTCATCGAGTATCCTTCCGCGCTCGGTATCAATGCTGGGGCTCTCATCCAACCACGCGTAAAGCACAAGCGTTGTGCCATCTTCGCCGACGAGGCTCGAGGCGAGCCAACTCTCGGAGATCAGATCACGCGCGCGCTCGATATCATCTCGTCTTACCGGAGGGTTGATAACGGGAACGACCGAAGGTCCAATCAGACTTCCTTGTATGGTTGCGAGGTTGGCGATGCTGCGCACGCGGGCAATGCCATCGATGGCTTCGATCGCTTCGCTAAGATGCCACAGACGTGTGAGACGGTCGGGGTCGAGCGCATCGGCGTCGTTATGGATGCCGATCACGACGACTTCGTCGTTACCAAATTGTTCCAGAAAACTTCGATAAGACACCAGGGTGGGATCATCCTCGACAAACCACACCTCGAGTGAGTTGTCGACGCCGAGCCGAGTTGCGAAGACACCCATCGTGACGGCGAATGCCACGACGCACAACGTGGCGATGAGTCGCCGTCGCACGAGAAACTGGATCGAGCGTTCGAGTATTCCACCGCGCCGACCTGATGAAGAGGGGGCGGGGAATACTTTGCTGTTTCGCGCTGAAGACATCGGGGCCTTCTTGTCAGAGTGATGGGCCGAGGCGAGTTCTTCCTCGGCGGGCTCAACCTCAGATCTGAGCATGTACTCATATTATACTAAAAATACGAGCAAATGCTCATAAAGTTGGAGTTTTTTTTTGGGGGGAGGAAAGACGCTATTTCCCCGGTGGGCGCCTTGGATAGCTATACTTTGTTAACACATGGGGTTATGGAACAACAAGGGCTCGAGACCCCTGTCAAAAATATGTGAAATTTCAACGGTGTCGAGCCGTGCGGGCAGCATGCAAACGGGGTGTTGCTGGGGTAGGAGGCTTGGAGCAAACCGTCATCCAAATGCTCTCACACACGGCCGACGCTCATTCAAAGTGACCTGTTTGGGTTCTACACGCGCAGTGTCACCCGGACGACGTTCATTCAAAGCGACCTGTTTGGGTTCTGCACGCGCAGTGTCCCCCGGCCGGTAGAATTGGTCTTGAGCCATCGACAAACATGAGCCATACTATGAGAAGAGGCTCACTTTTCACTGAGTATATAACCCTAGTCTTCACTTCTCTTAGGGGATCTTCTGTGAAGCCGACACCTTCTCGACGGATGCCAAAGCAGGCCAGGAGTCAGGAACGCTATAACAAGATTCTTGAGATGGCCTCTGACTTGTTTTTGCAAAAGGGATTTGATGGAACAACCACCAACGAAATAGCCGAGGAGGCGGAGATCTCGATCGGGTCGCTTTACCAGTATTTTGACAACAAGGTGGCCATCGTGGAGGCCCTGACCGAGGGCTATGTCGAAGCCCTCCGGGAGCTCACGTCGGATATCCTCGCCACCGACGCGGCGGACCTGCCCATCGACGTCGCTGTAGACAGGTTCCTCGACCCGATCATCCAGTTTCATTTAGAGCATCCGGAGTTCCACAAGCTGTGGCTAGGGGCGGAGGTGTCGAAGGAGCTGAGGACTGCGATGGGGGCAATAGACAAAGAAATGCTGTCACGTGTCGACGTGCTCCTCAAAGAGCGGGCCCCGGGGATTCCGCGGGCGCGGGCCCGGATGATTGTCACCGTTTTCGAACACACCGTGAAGTCGTTGGTCGGTCTGCTGGGCCGCTCGGACACCCCCGCTTTCAAGGCGCAGGCTGCAACGGAGACGAAGCGCATGCTCTGCGCGTATCTCGAGGACGCCCTTGCAGACCCGCGGCGCCCGACAAGACCAGTTGATTCAGACTGAATCGTTTACTCCGGATTCGTAAAAGACGCGTAGTGACCGAAGCACGCGGACCGAGAGCCCGCTCCTCATTCGTCCAACCTCCAATTCAGACCACGTCGCGTAAGTAAACGCACTATCGAATTGTAATGTTCGAGCATTTGTGTGAGTGCCTGACCATCAGTCTCGACTTGAGACGGCGCCCCGGACTCCGAGTGTATTAGTAGTGTATTAGTATTGACTTAACAGACGACAATGATGTAGATTCATATACGCACTAAATACCGACCCAAAGAAAGCATAGTATGAGACTGGTCACAACCCTGCTGATCGTTTCAACTGTTCTCGTTCTTGTCAATTGCCAGGCGGCGCTCGCCAGAACCTGGCACATTGAGCCGGACGGAAGCGGCGATGTGACCAACATTCAGGACGCGATCGCCTCGGCGTCGCCGGGAGATACCGTGCTCCTTGCTGCCGGCGTGTACACAGGGCCGGGCAACACGAACGTCGACTTTATGGGGATGGAGATAACGGTCACCTCGGTCTACGGGGCGGACTTCACCACCATTAACTGCGAAAACACGTCGCGTGGTTTTCTTTTCCAAACGAATGAGGGGCCGTCAACCGTTCTCACCGGAGTGACGATTAGCAATGGGTTCGACAATTTCTCCGGGGGGGCGATCTTCTGTCGATCCGCCTCACCGACGATCATCCGGAACACGCTCATCGGGAATCAGACCGCGTTCCAGGGTGGGGCGATCTATTGCGATAGTTCGTCGGCCGTTGTTACACAAAACAGGTTTATTCAAAACGGTGCGGTCGAGGGCGGGGGCCTGTGGTGCTCGGGCCTTTCGGATATCACTGTTACGAGCAATATTTTCTCAGAGAACCAGGCCAGCAACGGTGGCGGTATTGCGTGCAACGCCTCGAGCCCGCTGATCGCTGACAACACTTTTGAAGACAATGTGGCAGTCTTTGGTGGAGCGATCGATGTGCTGGCGGGATCGCAACCAACGATCAGGCAGAACACGTTTCTCCAGAATGGCGCGCAATCCCGCGGCGGCGCAATCCGGTGCCGGCAATCTCCGCCACCCGAGCAAAGCGCAGTGTTCTCCGACAACATTTTTGTCTACAACGGCGCGGTGTTTGGCGGCGCAATCTACTGCGAGGATATTTCTTCACCAACGATCAGCAACAATACCTTTGATGGGAACCAGGCGGGGAGCGGCGCCGGGATCTACTGCACAAACTTCTCGGACCCTCAAATCCTCAACAATATTATTGTCAACAGTACGGGCGGTGCCATCGCATCAGCTAACAATTCGAAGCCGCTGATTGCCTGCTGCGATGTTGCCGTTGCCGGTCTTCCGTCTCCGGCGGACTATGTCGACGGGGGTGGAAACTTTTTTGCCGATCCGAACTTCTGTCACCCGTTGAGCGGTAATTACTATCTGCGGAGCGACTCTCCGTGCGCTACCGACAGCCAGCCCATTTGTGGTCTGATCGGTGCACGCTTTGTTGGGTGCACGATCGTGACGGGTGTCGATGACACGCCGCGTGGCCGGACGTCGCTTGGTCAAAACTTTCCTAATCCCTTCAATCCCGTTACGACAATCGCATTCGAGTTGCCGGAGCAAGCCGGCCGGGTGACTTTGAGGGTGTTCGATGTTGAAGGCGGACTGGTTCGCACGCTCGTCGACGAGCGACGACGGGCGGGCAGAAACTTCGTAACCTGGGATGGAGCGAACGACGCCGGAGCGCAGGTCGCCTCGGGCGTGTACTTTTACCATCTGAGGACCTCGGGGTACAGAGAGACGCTAAAGATGGTATTGCTAAAATGAGCGTGTTCGGACGACAGATCACGGCACTCACGTCGGCGATTGCGCTCATGCTGGTGCTCCCGGGTCTTACACGGGATAGCTACGCACAGCAGTTCTACACGAGCGATCCCGTGTGGTCAACGAGCTCTCCTCACAATACGACACGAGCGGTGGTGTTTGGTGACGTCGACGGAGACGGGGATCTGGATGTTGTTTTTGCTAATGACGGTGAAAGAAATACGCTCTATCTGAACGAGGGCGGCGTGTTCTCGACGGCGCCCGACTGGACATCGGGCGATAGCAGCAGCACCTTCTCGGTAGCGCTGGGTGATGTAGACGGCGACGGGTATTTGGATCTCGTTTGCGGAAACATTGGTGAGAGCAACGCGCTGTACCTGAACACGAGGAATGGCGCGTTTTCCGACTCGAGCCAATGGTTCCCGACAAACCCGATCGATAGAACATTTAGCGTCGCCCTTGGAGATATCGATGACGACGGGGACCTCGATCTGGTCTGCGGCAACGACGGTCAACGCAATACACTATATCTGAACCAGGGGGGCACTTTTTCCGATCAGCCAGATTGGTCATCGGGCGATAGTAGCTCCACACGCGGAGTTGCCCTGGGCGATATCGATGGTGATGGGTATCTCGACCTGGTGTGTGGGAACGATGGTCAACGCAACGCGCTTTACCTGAACGACAGGAATGGCGCGTTTTCCAGCTCGAGCCAATGGTTCCCGACAAATCCGATCGACAGAACATTTAGCGTCGCCCTTGGAGATGTCGATGGGGATGGTTTGTTCGATCTGGTTTGCGGAAACGTGAATGATAGCAACACACTTTACCTGAACACAGGTTCCGCGCTGGACACGGTGCCCGGGACGTGGTCATCCAGTCAGCACAACGTCACGGCGAGTGTAACACTCGGTGACGTGGATACGGATGGGGACCTCGATTTGGTCTGCGGCAATGTGCAGCAGGGCAACACACTGTATGTCAACAACGGTGGCACCTTCTCGGTAACCCCGGATTGGCTATCGGGGCCGACGAACAACACATTCGGGATTGCCCTGGGTGACGTCGACGGTGATGGAGACCTCGACGCCGTTTGCGGGAATGAAGGCCAGATCAACACGCTCTACACGATGTCGGGGCGTGTTATGGAAACCACACCGGCGTGGTTGTCCGATCCCAGCAGCAGCACATTTGGTGTCGCGCTGGGAGACGTGGATCGAGACGGGGACCTCGATGCCGTTTTTGGCAATGGTGGGTTCAAGAATGAAAGCAACACGCTCTACTTGAACCAGGATGGCGTGTTGAGTAGCACACCGAACCTGTCGTGGCCTCCTGACACCAGCAGCACGATTGGTGTTGTACTTGGGGACGTAGACGGAAACGGGTTTCTCGACCTCGTTTGCGCAAACGCCGGCACGGGCGGTGGTCAACGCAACACGCTTTATTTGAACAGCGGGGGCGTCTTCTCGACGACACCGGACTGGTCCTCGGACAGTGCCTCTCGGCACCAGACTTTTGGTGTTGCGCTAGGAGACATTGACGGGGATGGTGATCTTGATCTCGTGTGCGGAAACGGTGGCATCGGTGGTGCAGTCAATACGCTTTTTGACAACGTCGGTGGCGTGTTCTCGACAACACCCATATGGTCATCGGGCCTGGCCAACAGCACCGTCGGTGTGGTGCTGGGGGACGTTGATGGTGACGGGGACCTGGATCTGGTGTGCGGAAACAACGAAGAGAACAACACGCTCTATCTAAACGAAGGCGGTGTGCTGGGCACGTTGCCGACCTGGTCGTCCGGTCCGGCCAATAACACGTTTGGCGTCACCCTGGGAGATGTCGATGCAGATGGGGATCTTGATCTCGTGTGTGCAAACGGCGGTTCGGTGGACCAAAGCAACACGCTCTATTTGAACGAAGGCGGCGTGTTCTCGACGACACCCGACTGGACATCCGATGTGGATGGCAGCAGCACCTTCTCGGTCGCGCTGGGTGATGTAGACGGCGACGGAGATCTCGACCTGGCCTGCGGGAACGGCGGCACCAATGCCCAGGCGAACACGCTCTATCTGAACGAGGGCGGCGAGACCGTTTTTGCAGACGCGCCGCGTTGGCTGTCGAAACCCGCACGCTCCTTTAGTGTTGTGCTGGGTGATATTGACGGGGATGGCGACCTCGACCTGTTGAGTTGCAGTGAGGCCCAACAAAACGAGCTTTATCTGGGGGCAAGGAACCCGCTGTTTAAAGGAACGCCGACGGCTCCGGCAAATCACCTCCCAAACAACGGCGCTTTTTTGCTATCCGTGCAGCTGAGCGAGCCCGATACATTCGATAATATCGTCAAAGTGGCCTTTGATGCAATCGATGTGGAGGACGACGAGGTTTATATTCTTCCGGAGTACCAGTACGAGGGGGATCCGACCTGGCAGTCCGTCGTTGCCAATGCACAGACCGAAAGAGTGGGCCCGTTTTCCGCCTCGGCGGATGGCACAAGAGGCTCCTTCGATTGGGATGTATCGTCTCTTGCGTTTGATGCACGGAACGCCATTCTGCGGCTGCGGACGACTTCAAACCCGCGGCGAGTCGCGTTAATTCAGCGTAACGACTCGTACAGCAAACATGTGGGCGTGGTGACCCCAGCCCGTGCCGAGATCACGACGTCGGCCGCGTCCGTTGTGTTTCCAACCGTCAAAGCTGGGGACACAACGTTCGTGGATTTCGTCATTGAAAACACCGGGTCGCGGATGCTTATCGTAGGCCCTATAACTCTGCCCCGTGTGAGCGAAATAGAGCTTGATCGGGCCACACCGTTCAACCTCGATCCGGGTGAGCGGGATACTCTCCGGTTCGTGCACCGGCCTCTCGTGGTGTTCGAGATATCGGACCCCATTGTTATAGAGAGCAATGATCCGTTCAGGGGGGAGTTGTCGATCCCTGTGATCACGGATATCCTCCGTATTTCCACAAGTCCAATACCGAACCTGGGAACGCATTTCGAAGAGGCGCGTGATATCGCCGTTCAGGCGTTCTTGCTTGTCGGGGCGTCTTTTATCGAGGGAACGCTCCATTACAGGCGGGGCGGCGAAACAAACTACCAGCAAGCGGTTCTAACGAAGCCCTCCCCCGAGCAGCCTCCCGGCGCTGTCATACCGGATAGCATCGTTGGACCGCGGGGCGTTGAGTACTGGATCGAAGTGAAGACGCTTACCAACGCGCGGGTCGATTCGTTGACCGATCCGCCGGTCTCACCCGACCACTTTCCCTTTTCCATCCCTGTGACGGTGGGTGCTCTCGAGTTTCCGTACGTGCTGCCGGTCGAAAGGTATCGTATGTTCTCCGTTCCCCTCGATGTGGGATCGATCCTCGGCACGCTCGATGAATTCGCGGGGCAGGACAATACGGTGTGGAGGATGTTCGGACACTACGACCGCGATAGCAACGACCCGGAGGCTAACTACTATCTCGAAGTGCCGAATGGTTTTTCCGAGTTCGAACTGGGCCGTGCCTATTGGATCATCACGAGAAGTAGCGGCGTCAGGATAAGTACGCACCCGTCGAACGGACTCACGACACCAACGGACAGCGCTTTCAAGAAACCGCTCAAGGCGGATTCGTGGAGTATGGTGGCCAACCCGTTTGTGTTTCCCGTGGCATGGGATTCGGTCATGGTAGACTCGCTAACGATGGCGCAGGCGAGGGCTGCCGGCGATATCGGGGAACTGCGCGATGCCGCGGGCCGCACCCGGTCGGTCCTCGAGCCATTCGAGGGGTACTGGGTGCGGAATCTGGATAGCGTCGAGATCGTTTTGTCGATACCTCCAAAAGAGTCGCATGCGCCGGGGTCGTTTGTGTCCCGTGCGACGGAGAAAGACGAACCCGCCGCTGAGTGGCAGCTCAAGATCGAGGCGAGTTGTCTAAGGACTGGGGATTACCACAACTACGCGGGCGTCAAGCCGGGTGCGTCTTCGTTCTTCGACCGTCACGATCGATTCAAGGTTCCGATGCGGCCCGGCCGGTCGATCTCTCTGTACTTTGCCCACTTCGATTGGGAAGTCCATCCGGGCGAATATAGTGCGGACTATCGCGGTGAGCACGAGGCATCGGAGGTAAAAGAATCGCAATGGATTCAATCTGAGAAAACAATCAGGGGACATCGCTGGTGTTTCGATGTGGCCAAGAGTTTTTCCGACGGGACTGCGGGCGATGAGGTTGCGCTGAGCTTCTCAGGAATCGACGATGTACCGGCTGAGACAAGGATTGTTCTTGTTGATCGTAAACTTGGGCACTCTATCGACATTAGAGAAGCAGATCGCTACACGTTCTTCCAGGGGAAAAGAGAAATCGTGACGAGACAAGAAGACGCGCGCTTTGTCTTGCTGGTTGGCAGTGACGATTTTGTGGACTTGCAAGGAAACGAGCTGCCAAGACGCCCGACAAGAACCGTTTTGCATCAGAATTATCCGAACCCGTTCAATCCGTCGACGATCATAGGCTATGAACTCGCACACGCTGGCCATGTCGTCTTGAGGATTTATGACGTGAGAGGTGCGCTCGTAAAAGTGCTCGAAGACCGTGATCGTGAACCTGGGCGATACGAAGCCGGCTGGAGTGGGGAGAATGAGAGGGGAGAGAAGGTTTCGTCTGGTGTGTACTTCTACAAACTCGTTTCCGGGGACTTCACGCAGACGAAGAAGACGATTCTTCTAAAATGAGTGCCCAGCTAAGGGCGCATTGATCTTGTCGACTGAAACGTGTCGACCGGCGTAATTGCTTGTCAGCCCCGTAGTGAGGGATCCATGGATTCAAATCAGCTACAGCTTGAAGTTCAAAGGCTACGACGAGCGAACGAGGAACTGTCGTTCCTGAACAATCTCTCACTCACCATTGGATTGTCGTTCAGTTTTGAGGAAGTTCTCAAAACGATTATTGGCGAAGCCATCAGGGTCGTGCGGGCAGAGCAGGGCGCGATAGTCCTCTTCAAGGAGCAGGAGAAAAATAAGGCGACTACGATCGCCAGGTCGATCGTCTCATCCGTCGACGACGCAGCCTTCAACGTCAACGAGATGCTGGTCGGATGGATGCTCAACTACCAGGAGCCGCTCGTTCTCGAGAATCCGGCGGAGGACGATCGATTCAAGGCCGGCACGTGGCACCGGGGCGTTCGTTGCCTCGCGTCTGTCCCGCTCGTCACAAAATCCCACCTGAGCGGAATGATCGCTGTCTTTAACAAGAGAGATAAAGCGCAGTTCGGCGATGATGATGTGCGACTATTGACTATTATTGCGGGACAGTCGGCGCAGATTGTGGAAAGCGCGCGACTGCACGGCGTTGAGGAACTCCATGAACAGCTCAAGAACACGCAAGCGCAGCTGGTTCAGTCCAAAAAAATGGCGGCCCTGGGCGCTTTGGTCGCTGGGCTGGTACACGAACTCAACACACCCGTCGGCACCCTCAAGAGTGCTGCCGATGTAACAACCCGGTGTGCGGATAAAATGATCAATGCCCTCGCAGATGAGGAAAGCATCGTGCAACGCATCGATCGATACAAGACCACGTTGAAAAGCAGCAGGGACGCGATTGAAAGCGCGGCCGCACGCCTGGAGAGAATCCTCAACAGTCTGAAGTCTTTCACTCGTCTCGATAGGACGCGGATCGAGGATTTTGATCTGCGTCAGGGTCTGGAAAGTACCCTCACCTTGTTGGAGCATGAGTGCGCTGATCGCATTGTGGTTGTGAAACGGTACGGACAGCTGCCCC
>CBDVBZ010000034.1:0-28516 GCA_965372355.1 uncultured bacterium
CAAGGCTCGGAGTCGAGCTCTTTCAGAACGACCCGAATCCGTTCAACCCCTTGACCAGGATCCGGTTTTCGCTGCCGGTCCCGCTGCATGTGACTCTGACGATCTACGACGTCACCGGGAGACGCGTGACGACACTGGTGGACGAAAAACGCGACGCCGGTGTGAACGAGGTTGTCTGGAACGGCAGAAACACCTTCGGCGAACCGGTGGCAACAGGCGTGTATTTCTATCAGCTCCGGGCCAAAAAGAAGCTGCTGACAAAGAAACTCCTGCTCCTCAAGTAATCCGGCGCGCTGAAAAACGCTAGCGTTACCGGGACAAATCACGCATTAGGTGCCAACGACACGGGCCCGCCGGTTTGGCGGGCTTGTCTTCACTTCAAAGGCGGCAGGAAACGCTTCAGGGTGTCTCTTTCTTCCGTTCCTTATGGCCGATGAGATCCAGGAGGAATGCAAACTGAAACGCCGTCTCACGGTAGGCCTTGTAGCGCCCGGATGCGCCGCTGTGCCCGGCGTCCATGTCCGTCTTGAGCAGAAGCAATTTATCATCGGTCTTCATCACACGTAGTTTCGCCACCCACTTCGCCGGCTCCCAATACTGAACCTGCGAGTCGTGAAGCCCGGTTGTGACGAGAAGATCCGGATAATCTTTCGCCTCGATCTGGTCATAAGGCGAGTAGGAGAGCATGTAATCGTAGTATTCCTTCTCGTTCGGATCACCCCATTCATCGTACTCGGAGGTCGTCAGCGGAATGCTCTCGTCGAGCATCGTTGTCACTACATCGACGAACGGCACGCGTGCGATGACCCCCGCGAAGAGACCCGGACGCATGTTGATGATCGCGCCCATCAGCAACCCGCCGGCACTGCCACCCGATGCGAATATCATATCGGAATTCGTATACTCGTCGGCGATGAGGTATTCCGCGCAGTCGACAAAATCCGTAAATGTGTTCTTCTTTTTGAGCAGCTTCCCGGTCTCGTACCACTCCCGGCCCAGTTCCTCCCCACCGCGGACGTGCGCAACCGCGAATACGAACCCCCGGTCGATCAGACTGATCCGCGAGGCGTTGAAGTACGCGTCCATGCTGCTGCCGTACGACCCGTATCCGTACAGCAGTAGCGGATTCTCTCCGTTCTTCTCGAGTCCTTTGCGGTAGACCAACGAGATTGGAACGTCGACGCCATCGCGCGCCTTTGCGTACAGACGTTCGGTCTTGTAGTTCTTCGAGTCGAAGCCGCCCAGAATCTCGTCCTGCTTCAGCAGGACCCGCTTGCGTGTCACCATGTCGTAGTCGTATGTCGACTCCGGTGTCGCCATCGATTCGTATACGAACCGAAGCAGCGTCGTCTCGAAATCCAGGTTTCTGCTCGTATAGGCGAGATAAGCGGGCTCGTCGAACTCGAGATAGTGCTCTCCATCACCCGACCAGGGACGGACCCGGATCTCTATCAAACCGTTCTTGCGTTCTTCGATCACCAGATAATCCTTGAAGATCTCGAAGCCTTCCAACAGCACGTCATCGCGGTGAGGGATCACATCCCGCCAGTTCTCCTTGTCCGTCCGGGTCACCGGCGTTTCCATCATGCGAAAGTTCTTCGCCTGCCAGTTCGTCCGCATGTAGAACTTGTCACCGTAATGATCGAGACTGTACTCGTGGTCCGGCCCGCGCGGCGAAAACACGGCAAACTCGCTCTGTGGGTCATCCGCATCAAGATAGCGAAACTCACTGCTCAGGGTCTGGAAGGATCCGATGAGCATGTACTTCTTTGATTTCGTTCTCCAGACATACGAGGAGAACTCCTCATCGGCCTCCTCGTACACGAGCTCATCCTGAGATGAATCGGTCCCCAGGACATGTCGATAGATTTGATAAGACCGCAGCGTCTGGGGGTCCTGTTTTGTGTAGAAGAGCGTCTTGTTGTCGTTGGCCCAGGCCAGGTTCGACGTTACGTCGGGGATGACGTCGCCGAGCGTTTCACCGGTGTCGAGGTTCTTGAACTTGATCGTGTATATTCTGCGGCCCTTCCTGTCCTCGGCATACGCGACAATGTTCTGACCCGAGCTGACCTTCAGACCCCGCACCCAGAAGTACTCCTGCCCCTGCGCCATGACGTTGACATCGAGCATGACTTCCTCATCAGCATCAAGCGATCCCTGCTTGCGACAGAATATGGGATATTCCTTACCGTCCTCGTAGCGCGTATAGTAGTAATAGTCGTCCAGCTTGTACGGAACGGACTCATCGGTCTGTTTGATTCGCCCTTTGATCTCCTCGAACAGCAGGTTCTCCAGATCCTTGGTGTGCGCCATCATGACGTCGGTGTATTCGTTCTCGGCTTCGAGATACGCGATGACTTCGGGATTCTCGCGATCGTTCAGCCAGTAGTAGTTGTCGATACGAACGTCGCCGTGAATCTCCAGCTTTTTTGGAACCACTGTTGCCCTTGGTGGCTCTAACCGCTCGCGCATCTCTTCCCCTTCTGCAGGTTGAAAACTCATTAAAGCAATACCTGATACGATCAGGAAAACTATGGTGTGATGTCTCATCAGAAGCTCCTCCCTTGTCATCCTTCGGTGGCAAGATGACCATGCGAGATTAGCAACCAGCGTGGACGTCTTCAATACGTTTTAAATCGCGCGACCCTGCTGGGACCGCTAACCCACCAGCGGGAAGAAACAGACAACGACCAGAACCAATAGCAGAGAAACGACGATAAGGGGACGGTCGAGAACCGAGGCGACCGGGGACGATCTTGCTCACTTGCCTCTTCCCTTCGGATTGCTCATCGGTCGTCAGGTCTTAGAGCAACGAGGCGGACCCGGACGTCGGCCAACTGCGGCAGGTCTTCATCCGCTTCCGACCACGCTTCCAGAAAGGCCTTGTACTCACGCTCGGCATCACCGGCACGCCCCATTTCCTCGTAGACCCGACCGAGCTCGTAGTGCGCGACCGTGTGACCGCCGTATACCCGGAGTAGTTCTTTGAGAACGCCGGCGCTGTCCTTGAGTTTCCCTGCCATCCGGAGGGCGTGGGCGAGGCTTTCCCTTCGTTCGATGTCGTGCAGTCCACCGAGAGGGACGCCGTGCCGACGCATCCCGTCGAGGGCCGTCAGCGCGCCCGCACCATCGCCCTCCGCGAGCGCGATATCGGCGGCGATCCGGTAACGCAGAAAATACTGCGGGGCGCCTTCCTCTTCCAGCTCCCGGAGCTCCTGCGCGGCCGAGCGGGCTGCGTCGAGCGAGTCGAGTGCGACCAGGGTTCTTATCCGGTAGTGTTCGGCAGAAAGCTCGGCAAAGCGGGTACGGCCAAACGCCGGCAGACTCTGCACGAGACGCATCGCCTCTTCGGCACGCCCGATCCTCAACAACAGCTGGATGCGCGCCTCGACCTGGATCTCGGTTTCCGGGACCGACACGGTCCGTTTGGTCTCCTCAAAGACCTCGAACGCTTTTTCAAAACGACCGTTTTCCGCATAGAGGAGCGTCACTCCCGGCCAGAACGTGACATCGGTGAGAATTCTGAGACTGTCTCCGGGTGATACCCCCTGCGCGAGCATCTGATCGAAGTGTTCGATCGCCCGGTCGACATCACCACGGCAGAAATGAACATAGCCGATACTCTTCCTGGACCAGATGAAGTCCGGGTCGATCTCCAGAGCCCTTTGGAACGCCGCCTCTGCGCTGTCGGGCATTCCGACTGCCAGGTAACGCAGTCCCAGCTCATCCCAGGCGTTCGGGTTATCGGGGTCTTTCTCTGCAAACGTCCGACCCGCTTCAACGGCCTCTTCGAAACTCCCTACATATGCGAGACATGCACTATAGCGCAGACCAAATATCGCCTCATCCGGATACAGATCGAGCGCCCGCTTCGTGACTTCCACGGCATCGTCGTGGTACCACCTGTAGAAAAGAATTTCGGTGAGATCCTTCAGCACCTCGAGGTCGTCCGGCCAACGTACGAGCATCTCGCGGTATGTGCCGATGGCATTCGCATCGTGACCGTCCAGCCGCTCTCGCCACGCCTCGAGACGCATACGGTCCTTGATCCCCAAACGCGCCCGCATTTCCCACGCGTGCTCGGCGTGGGCAGCGGCCGCATCCCTGAGAAGATCGGGGTGGCGGCTTCGGCTGAGCTCGAAGAGTGCGAGGGCAAACGTGCTGTCGAATTCGACGGCCTTCCGGAGTTCACGATAGGCATCCTCCGAGCGCATTTCCTCACGGGCCAGAACCCCCGCCACGAAATGCCGGTAGGCCTCCGCGGATGACGTCGTCAGCGTGCTGACCGAGGGCTGTGAGACCGGTGCATCAACGCCACTCTTTTCCGCGAGCAGAGGAAGCACCTCCGCGATGATCTGATCCGCGAGCAGCACATGGCTCTCGCCCTCTACCCGTCGGGCACCCAGACTGTTGCCCGTCGTAACATCGACCAGCTGCCAGGTGACGTACGAAGTCGTACCCAACTTTCCCATTTGTCCCGATAGCAGCAACGCCGCACCGGACTCTCGCGCCACTTCGAGCGCCTGATCGGCCCCGATTGGACCGCTGGTCGCCTCAAAGAGCCGGCGTCGCAGATCGTGCAGGTACTCCGGGCTGATCACACGGATCGGACTGCTCTCGACGAGCCCGACGTGCACGAGGCCCGTCATCCCGGCTGACGTTGTGGGATCCTCGGGGGTCTCCAGATCGCGGAAATCCACAACGGCCAACGCAAGGGCTTCACCGGGGGCGAAGAAGCGCTGCTGCCATAAATACTTCACGCCAAGCGCGCCGAGGATGACCGCCGCCGTGATGGCGAGGATGAGAACGCCACGTCGCAGACTCACTCGCGGCGCGCGCCGGGGTTTTCCCATTCGCAAGGGCCGGCCCAGCGTGAGTTCCTGGCGAAGCGCCACAAGCTCGTCCATGAGTTCCGAAGCATCGGCATATCGACCCGCGGCGTCTTTTTGCAGCGCCTTGTCGACTATCCGCTCGACTGCCTCCGGGATGTCATCCCGGTGCGAGGAGAGCGGCTGGGGATCCTCGTGGACGATGGCGTAGAGCATGGCCGCTTCCACATCGCCCCGGAACGGCAAACGGCCTGCAAGCAACTCGTACAAAACAACACCCAACGAGAACACATCCGACCGCGCATCCAGCGGCTCACCGAGTGCCTGCTGGGGCGACATGTAGCCGACGGTTCCCACCCGCATGCCGGTTCGGGTCACGGTTGTCTGACCGGCCAGCTTGGCGACCCCAAAATCCACGAGCTTCACCTGGTCGTCCGTCGTGACGATAATATTCGCCGGCTTGATATCGCGGTGGACGATACCCTTCTCGTGCGCCTTGGCCAGACCCGATGCCACCTGAATAACGATGTCGATCGCGTCGGCAAGACCCAACGGGCCGTTCTTGATCTTTTCCTTTAGCGACTCGCCATCGTAGTAGGGCATGACGATGAACGTGCGCCCGTCTTCCGTCTCAGCGATTTCGTGGATTGCGCAGATGTTGGGGTGGTCGAGGGATGAGGCGGACTTTGCCTCGTGGACAAAGCGCGCCCGTGTATCGTCACTGGCGTCCAGCTCACGCGGAAGGAACTTCAGGGCGACGAAGCGACCGAGCCGGGTGTCCTCGGCCTTGAAAACGACTCCCATGCCGCCCTCTCCAAGCTTTTCAACGATCTTGTAGTGCGAAACCGTCTGGCCAATCATAGGCGTCATCCTTCAACAAGAACGGCCCACAAATGCGAGTCAGAGCCTCGCCTCATGCTAACGCACACAGCTCACTGACAACAAGCAATCTTCATTGGCCCCGAACTCCAGAGCTCGTACCGCGATAGCACCAACTCTGAAAAGGAGATGTGGAAAGCCCGGCCATCGAGTCTCCACCCACTCGACAACCGGGCTTCTTAACCCCAAGAAATCAAAAGAGCCGCGGACTCACTTCAGAAGAACCATCTTCTTCGTCTGCGAGAAGTTCTTCGTCACGAGCTTGTAGAAGTACACGCCGCTCGCTACCGCCTGCCCCACATCGTTGTCACCATGCCAGTCGACCTCGTACTCGACCGCAGGTTTCTGCACGCCATCGACAAGCGTCCGGACAAGGTGCCCGGCGACGTTATAAACCTTGAGCGATACGTGCACCCGTTCCTTGACACCATAGCGAATCCTCGTCGTCGGATTGAACGGGTTCGGGTAGTTACCGTCGAGGTAGTTCGCGAACTGCGGGCCATCCCCGGGCAAACCGCTGGCCTCAGGTATGATGTTACCCATGTAAATCAGGATCGTGCGCAGATGCTCAACACGCGCCGGCGGAAACCCAACACAGCAACTTCGGATGGTCTGATAGCTGAGCCCGGAGAGAACGATCGTATAAGTTACTGCCGCATTATTCGGCCCCTGAGCGCTGATCACAACCGATCCGTTGCCCGTGCCCGCGTTGGGGTACGGAAAATCCTCAACCGATACGCCTGTCGGTTGCAAAACATCGAAGTCGTTGACGATCAGGCACCCTCCGTAGCCGACGAACACCTGCGGGATCGCGGCCGGTGAGAACGCCGCGCTGGTCGCCGTAAACGTCGGTGACATGGTCTCACCGAAGTCGATGTGGTTGTCATCGAGCAGGTTGAAGGGGATCCAGTTCGAGCGCAACAGATTCGCGCCCGCGCCACTGAGGGTGACCCACTCTTCGGCGATGTCGTCGCCAGACATATAGAGCCCCGGGCCTGCGGTCGATGTCCGGATGAACTGCTCGAGCAGTTGAAAGTCATCGGACTTTTCCGGGCTGCCGGTACCATCCCCGATGAGTCCTACCTCCAGGTTGCCGGAGTTCCAGAGGATCTTTCGGTAGACGTTGATGATCTGGGTGGTGTTGGACAACACGCGAGAGGCCAGACTGTTGGCCACGTGCGACGATGGGCCGAGCACATCGTAGCGGTCGACCAGATCGCGAATACCGAGCATATCGAACGAGCTGTCGAAGAACACCTGTGCCGGACCACCCCGGTCATCCGTATCATCCACGTAGAGAATATCCCCACCGCGGTTGTAACCACCCGCGGGGAGAATCGTGAACTCACAGGGGCTGTCGGCCGCTTCTTGTCTATTCGTTGTGCGGCTGTCATCACCCTGGCCGTGGAGTGTTCTGAACCAGTAGTTCTCGTTGCCGTTACTCGAAGTACCGTCGGCATCCGCGCCGAAGAAGTAGTGAATCGTGTCGCCCGGTACAAACAGCGCATCGTTCAAGTCGACGCAGTAGCGATCGGCCGCAGCGACACCACCCACCGCGAAGGCGGTATCCATCTGAAAGATCTCCCAGATGTTGCTGTTAGCGTCGGTCCACGAGCCAACGTATGGCCAGCGGAAACCCGCCTTACCGGGACGGGTATCCGGCGAGCCCATGCCGGCACCCGACTTGGGCGCATTGCTGTTTTGAACCCGGACATAGAGCCATGCAGACGGGCCGCCCCCCCCCGGGGCGTGGACCGGTGCGATCCACATTGCAACTGAATCGCCCGGCTGAATACCCGGACTATAAGCCGGTAGAATGTCCTTCGCGGCATCCGCGCGGGCCGTACCGGTGAGCGTGCCGTCCGCCGCAAAGTTGTCCTGGAAAATATCGATGTGCCGGACGTTAATCTGCGGTCCGAACGTACCGATGCGTATCAGCTCAACATCGTCGATCAACGGTGCGTGACTATGACACGTGCCAGAGCCATAGATACCACACCACACACCACACATATCGATGGCTCCAATCGCGACTTGAATGCTATCCGCCGTCGCATCGACGAGATCGCCGATCTCCTCCGTGAAATACTGGCCATCCCGATACCCCGTCCAGAATCGGTGCCCGCCGTAGTAGACTATGTTGTGATTGCGCCACTCACCGGGGCAACCCGATCTCCAGCTACGCACCCTCCAGATAAAGAACTGGAGGTTGTCCAGGGGAAGATCTTTGTAGACTGAGAATCGGAGACGGTACTGCATTCCGCTACCGATGTTCGCGACCGCCGGAGCCCACATCTCATTCCACATATAGATACCATTGCTTGTGCCGTACGGCATCGCACCCTGACCCGGTAGCGGGTTCGGTGTGTGACAGTTGTACGCGGTTACGAGCGGATCATCAAAGAACCCCCACATAAACAGCGGCACAAACACACAGGGATCCTCCTGGGTCACATTCACTCCCGGATACAACGCCGCAAAATCGCCAAAGGCCGGCGCTTTCACACCGGTCCACAGACCGGCGGTATTCGAGCCCACCGACGCCGCCTCGAAGGTCTCGGTGTTGTTGATGACCTGACCGCCACCGGCGTATGTCTGAAGGGTGATGTCATCGACCATGACCGCCCCATCCGTCGGCCACAACCCGTCCTCATCGGACCACGACGCGTTCGATCGAAATCGAAACCGGACTCTGACGGTGCCGCCGGGCGCACCGGCGACCTGGTTCGTCACCGTTTCCGTGATGAACGGAGTCGGCGAGGTGCCATCGTAGGTGAGAGAACGAGCCGATGACGTATCCGTGACCGGGAACGAATTCCACGTCGTGCCGCCGTCGAATGTGTACTCGACAACGGTGCCGTCATACCCGGGCTCCGAATCCCAGAAGACCTTGTAGCTGAGGCTGACGCTGTCACCGGCAACCATGGCACTCCGGAGAATCTGATCCCAGCCGTTGCCATAGCCGGGGAGTGTGGCATACCCGCAATACGGCACCGCCGTCGTGGCAGCCACACCGCACCACATCGACTGAGAGCCACCCAATGGGAGCAGGTTGCCAAACGTTCCACCGCCGAGCTCCGTGCCATCCGCCACGTGCCAGAACCGTGCGAGCTGATTGGTGATGTCCTGTGTGGACCATCCCGGCAAATTGTTGATGTCACCGTTGCTCGAGTCGAAATCCTCATAGAGCAGGACGAACGTGTCCGCCGCCGCTGCCGACCGCATCGGGCCGTAGAGCCCCACCAGATCGGGTGGAAGCGTCACGCGCTGCGAGCCGAGACGCGCGTTTCCATGGTCCTGTCCAGGCGTCCCCTTGGCGACGCTCAAGGCCGGAAACGCCAGAGATACACAGAAGAAGAAAATGAGAAATCGTTTCATCGCCACATCCCCCTGAAAAAGACGGGCCGATGGAAATCGCGGACAGATGACGAGTTGGAGGCCGAATCCCATCGTCGATCGCCGCCCAAGAGCAACCGATACCCGGGAAGTCACGCCAAGCTGCCGAACCTCAGTACTGACAGCTGGTTTCGGTGGTAATTATACCATAAACGGTCCGTCGAGGAAATGATGCAAATGCATCATTCTGCGGGCGCGCGATGCAGCATCCCGGGAGATCCGAGGCAATCAAAAAAGGGTTCGCCCACCGCCACGTTATGTTAGGATACTCCATAAGGTTAATCGTCGCTTCTACCCGGTTGTCGGGGAGTGAGCGATGCCGAAATCCCGCAGTGGTTTTTCCATACCAGGCTCGGGCATGAACCGCAGACTATTAGCTGTCTTGATGTTGCTTGCGTTGTGCTCGGGAATCATTGTCATGTCGCAAGCCCAACCGCAACTCCACACGCTGCTCCCCGATGGTATCCACCTCTGGAATGCGTCCGGACACGACAAGACCTACGACCGCGACGACCTCTTTGATTACATTAATGGTGGAGCGGAACTCTATCTGTCTTATAGCTTTCAGCGGCTCACCAGCCGGACATATTCGAGCAGCGGGCAACCCGACATCATCGTCGATGTCTTTGACATGGGGGCCTCCGAGAACGCCTTCGGTGTCTTCTCACAGTCGCGGGAGACGGTCGATGACACGTTTGGCCAGGGCTCCCAGTACACCGAGGGTCTGTTGCTCTTCTGGAAGGATCGTTATTACATCTCCATTCTCTCCAGCCCGGAGACAGAAGCGTCGAAGAGGGCGTGTATGGCTCTGGCTCAGCATATCGACGACGCCATTCATGCGACCGGACCGCTGCCCGGGATTATCGCCCTGCTCCCCGAAGATTCGTTGGCCGAGGAGAGCATTCGTTTTTTCCAACACTACATCTGGCTCAACTCGCACTATTTCATCGCCGACGAGAATATCCTCAACATCGACGAGAGCACAAACGCCGTGCTGGCCAAGTACGGTGACTCGAAGCAACCTTCGATCCTTCTGCTCGTGGAATACGCAAACGTCGACGATGCCAGAGCAGGTCACGATGGTTTTGTGAAATACTATGTGCCGGACAAGGCGCAGAAAACCGTCGTCCAGATCGAAGACGAGACGTGGGTGGGATGCGAACGGCACGATCGTCTTCTCACGATCGTACTTGCCGCTCCGACCCAAGACGCGGCCCGTACCTTGATGGATGCGGTTCGCAAAGAGCAGCGCCCGGAGTAAGAGTGCAGCCCGAGGACATTCCCAGGACCGGGAGGTCAATAGAATGAAACGCGTGGTTACGAGACGAGAGTTCCTCAAGAGCAGTTCGGCCGCCGTAGCGGGTACATTGTTCCTTGGATCTTCAGGGCCGGTGTTCGCCGGGCCCGAGAAGAGGACGCGGGTGGTGTTGATCCGCAACGAAGACGTCCTCGATGCCGACGGCCATACGAAATCCGATGTGATCGCCGGGATGCTCGACGAGGCGGTCACCGTCCTGCTCGGCGAGAAGGATCCCGAGAAGGCCTGGCAGCAGCTCATCAAACCCGACGATGTCGTCGGCATCAAAACGAATGTCTGGAGTTATCTGCCCACACCGCCCGAGCTGGAGGTGGCGATCGAGGAAAGGGTCGTTGCGGCCGGTGTGAGCCAGAAGAACATCAGCATCGACGATCGGGGGATCCGCAGCGATCGCAACTTTCAGAAGGCCACCGCGCTTATCAATGTCCGGCCGCTGAGAACGCACAACTGGTCGGGTGTGGGGAGTCTCCTCAAGAACTACATCATGTTCGTCCCCAAACCTCAGGCCTACCACGGCGACTCGTGTGCGGACCTCGCCAAAATCTGGAAGATGCCGGAACTCGAGGGCAAGACCCGCCTCAACATCCTGGTCGTCCTGACCCCGCAGTTTCACGGGATCGGCCCGCATCACTTCAGCCCGAAGTACACATGGCCGTACAAGGGCCTTCTGGTGGGTCTGGATCCCGTCGCCGTGGACTCGACCGGCGTTCGTATCCTGCTGGCAAAACGAAGGGAGTTCTTCAACGAGGACCGCCCGATCAATCCCCCACCCAAGCACGTGTTTCTCGCCGACACACGGCACGGCCTGGGTACAGCGGACCCGAATCGGATCGAGCTCGTCAAAGTTGGCTGGGAAGAAGACATACTGATTTGATGTAACGCAAACCCTTCGGGTTACGTTACACCTGTCGGTTGGAGCCCTTCCAGGACAGGCCCAACCACCAGACAGGACACGACGAACAGCAGCATTCGTGAAAGTGAGGTGCAGCGTGGCAGATAAGAGACTATCGAGAAGGAGGTTTCTGGAGGCCGGCATCGCGTCCATTGTCGGTGCCGGTGTGGCGAGTGCGGGAGCTGTGGGTGACCTCCGCGCGCAGACCGGTGACGGCAAACCCGACTCCAGGCCGGCGGACGAAAAACAGAGCATCAACGCATACCGCCGGCTCGGCAGAACCGGGTGGAAGGTCTCGGATCTGGGGTTCGGACACGCGGGGATGACCGATCCCGCCCTCCTCGAGTACGCGATGGAGCGCGGCATCAACTACGTCGATACCGCCCGCCAGTACTACGACATGGAGATCGTGATCGGCAAGATCTTTCCCGAAAAACGGGACAAGCTCTTCGTGACGACAAAACTCGAACCCGAGCTCATCACCGCCGATGTCTCCATGGAGGATGTCACGACGGGGATCGAGGAGAGTTTGGAGCGGCTCAATACCGACTATGTGGACTGCTGTTTGATCCACTCGGTCGGTGATCCCAATCTGGGCGACCGGACGAGAGTCGAGAATGAGAACACGATCAAGGCGTTCGAGAACGCCAAGAAGGACGGCAAGATCCGGTTCTGGGGCGCGAGCTCTCACGGGCCCAAGATGATCGAGGACTTTACGTGGCTCATCGAGAACACCGATATCGATATGATCATGCCGGGGATGAACTACATGACGAAGGGGCTCGAGCCCGTGCTGGCGGCGGCCAGAAAGAAGGACATCGCCGTCGTTGCGATGAAGTCTCTGTCGGCCGCGCGAAAGATCGATTTCTCGGCGTACCAGAAAGAAGGCCGGACGATTCGTCAGGCACTGATCAAGTGGATGCTGGCGCAGCCCAACATCGACACGCTCAGCATGACGATGAGAACGTTTGGAGATGTCGACGAGTTCATCGCAGCGTCGGGCGCGCCCAAGCCCACATCCGAGGAGAAAAAGAAACTTGGCGAATACGGGATGCTCCTCGACCGCGAGTACTGCCGGCCCGGCTGCGATGCGTGTCTCGGCTCCTGCCCCAAGAACGTGCCGATACACGACATTCTTCGCTACCGTTTGTACTTCAACAACTACGGACGGGAGAAGTACGCGATGGGTCTCTACGCAGCGTTGCCGGATTCGAGAAAGGCGACGCAGTGTTCGGCATGCTCCGGTCCATGCACCGGCTCGTGCCCGTTCAACATCGCAATACGCGACAAACTTATTGATGCTCACGCGGAGCTAACCATCTGACCATGACGAGGTGAAGACCGATGACGGTGAATAAAATCGCAAATGCGTTGCTGATCTGTCTGGTGATTGTGGTGACTTCACCGGTCCAGGCGGAGCAAGGGGCCGATGCCGCCAAAAAGATGCTCCTCGAATCGCTCGAGGCCATGGGCGGAGAGAATGCGGCCAGATGGGAAACACGCGTCGAGACGGGCCTTCTCACGACTCACTGGGAAGGCTGGGGCGCGCTTAGGGCCGACTGCGGCCGGTGGGTCAAGAAGCCCGACAAAATGAAGATCGACCAGGACTTCAGCGCCTACGACCACCCGTTTTTCTTTACGTACTACTATAACGGCGGTGAGGTGTGGGCGATGGTCAACCTCGGTGTGCGGCAGAACCCCCGCTACACAACGAGGATGACCGATGCGATGAAGAAAGTGGACGGGCTCTCGTACTTCGTGTCCGAGTGCGACACGTTTTTCGTGGTAGCGGAGATTCCTGGTGATTCGCTGATCGCGGCGGCGGATATCGAGCGTGTCGGTGTCGTCGATAACGGTGACACCACGTTCATCGACCTCGACCGCAAGACCCATCTTCTGAGACGAACGATCGATAAGGATGGATCGCATACGATCCTCGAGGACTACCGCTCGATCGACGGCCGTATGGTGGCGTTCCACGTCGTGACGTACGAGGATGGAAAGGTGTCTTCCGAGTACGTGTGGGAGACAGTCAAGTTCGACGAGCCGATCGAGGACGCGATCTTCGAGGAGTACCGGCCGCCGCCGGAGGACGAGACGAACTAGACACGTCAGTCAATCAGACCGTAATGCTCGAGGCCACCCTCGACCTCTTTGAGATAGAGCGCCGCAACCTCCGGGTCACCGGTGAAGAGTCCCCAGAGGTATTTGCCCTGCAGGGTCAGATACAATGGGCCGCTGGATGACTGGTATGGATCCTGGAATCGGTAGACACGACCGTCCCGGGCAATTTCATTTCCCTTTTCCTCGACGAGCGCAAGATACCGATCGAGCATCTCCCGGGCCTCACTCTTACCATCCGCTTCGATAATAAACAGCCGTGTCTTGCCGCTACCGATTTCGTATTCGGCAACAAACGCGCAGCACAGAAAGCCGTGGCCTAGAAAATCTCTTGCGATGTACCGCTCCCGGTTCGCGATCATCGCCTCCTCGGGCAGACAATCCACGGGTGTTGGAAACCCCTTTTCCCCATCGAGGTGGTCGGCGATATCACGGGCAAGACCGGTGAGTGTGGCCTGGTCGGCATCCCCCAGATCGAACCCCGCGATCTTGACATAGTAGCGATCCATCCAAAAATTCAAGACGCTCTCTTCGTAATAGCCCTGGCTGCCGATATCGAGAAACCGGGCCTCGAGCGGCTTCTCCTGACTGTAAATCCCGAAGGCATTCCGGTTGCTGTCGTGGCGATACAGATCGATCGTGAGGCTCTGACTCTCGCCCTTATCAAAACTCTGTGACACCAGTTCCTGAAACCCATAGCCCAGATACACATCCGCGGCTCCGTTGATGTACTCGAACAAATCATCCGGCGAATACACACGAGGCGCGCCGTCGGGGGTCCATCCGGCGATATTCGGAAAAATCCCTTTGTTGCCATCCGAAGCGCCGCAGGCGATCGGGATGACGAGACCCGCGATCAACAATGCTGACAACACCGATTTTCTGATCATTCGACACATCTCTTTCGAATCGTTCGAAACCGATCTCTGGCTCAAGCGAGGAAGTCCTCGGGTACCGACCGGATCCTTGCAATATCGACGGCCCGCCGCCTGACATCGAACTTCATTCTACATGTCACCAAAAACCTTCCAATCGAGCGGAATGTCCGACACCCCTCATCTACAACAAAATTCTGTTTTTTTCCGATCGGTCCTCGCCGACGCTGCTGACGCGTATCGCTGCCTTCTCACCGACGGGGCAAGACCACTCGCAGACCCCGCAGCCGATGCAGACCTCAGGATCAACATAGGGACGCTTGAGTTCCATCTCGCCGTCCTCGGTCTCGATCGTCACGTGCTCGAAAAGGATCGCCTTGGGGCTCGTCGGGCAGTGCTCCTCGCAGACGATACAGTTCATCCCGAACGTGTACGGGAGGCATCTGTTTTCGTCGATGAACGCCAGACCGATCTTTCTCTTCCGCTTCACCTCCACATCCAGCTCTTCGATGGCGTCTGTGGGGCATACCTGTCCGCAGAGCGTGCAGTTGAACTCGCAGTACCCGATCCGCGACACCAGCAAGGGCGACCACATGCCTTCGAACCCCGCCTGGAGAAACGTGGGCTGTAACCCGTTGGTGATACAGACTTTCATACACTCACCGCATTTAATACACCGTCTCAAGAACTCCTCTTCGTCCACAGCGCCCGGTGGCCGGATGAGCTGTGCGTTGCCCGTCTCCCTCACCGGATTGAGGCGAAAGAGAGCGAGTGATGCCAGACCGCCGGCGCCGGCCTGGACGACGTATCGCCTCTTGAGATCGGTGCCGCGGGTTGCGGGCTCCGGTTTGCCAAACGTAAACCCCACCGCTTGTTCGGGACAGGTACTGTGGCAGTTCATACACAGGACGCACTCCGAGCCCCTCCATTCGGACTCGGTGTCGGGACGCGCACCGCCGCTGCACGTCGCGAGGCAGAGCTTGCATTCGTTGCACGACTCCTCGGCGATCTTGTGGTTGAGCAGCGAGAACCTCGACAGAAGCCCCAGCATGGCCCCAAGAGGACAACCGAAACGGCACCAGAAACGTTTCCGGACAAAATTGAGGGCCAGGATGCCGAGGAACAGCAACCCGATCAGACTCCCCTGGTAGAACATCGGTTTGCCAAACGAGATCACGTGATTCTTGAGGAATTCGTAGACCGGCTCGCTCACCGCGCTGATCGCGCCGATGTCTGCCCGATAGAGCAGATCAAATATGCCGTGTGTCACGTAGTTGAGCGCCGGGCTTATGGCCAAAGAGAAGGACCGGATGGTGAGCGCGATGGGGTCCAGCAAACCGACGAAATGGATCTGAAAGACCGCGGCGACGAGGATGGCGACCAAAACGTAGTATTTGATCTTCGGGCCCTGACGGTCGAGTGCCGTCTCTTTCGGACGCTTCTTTCGTTTCTTGAGCGACGCGACGAGGTCGTGCAACGTCCCGAATGGGCAGAACCAGCCGCAAAACGCCCTGCCGATCACGAGTGTCAAGACCACCACGATCAGGCTCAGGAACATCCCCACGGCCACGGTGTGGGAAGACAGAAGCGTTGTGAGAAAAATGAGCGGATCGAGCTCGAGAAAGACCTTTACCGGGTAGCCGATCGTGTCGCGGCCGTGATACTCGGTTCTGGCCAGCAGAAAAAAGAAAAGGACGAGGAAGACGGCCTGGGAGATGATCCTCGCTCGCTTGAGGCGAGTTATTGGCTGTTTCTTTTTCAATGACTAGAGGTTTCGCCGGATGACTTCGACCTTGCTCAGATCCTTCTCGCCCAACCCCCGCGAATACGCCTCGCCAACATAACCGAGATCGTCCGCAGTCATATCGAACAGCGTGGCGCCAAACGCATCGATCGCCACCTGGTCACGCGAAGCGGCCACCGTGTTGAGGGCAACCACATCCTTGAGGTTTCCGCCCTGCGGGCCGTTCCTCGTCAGCACGCGCATGCCGTCCAGAACCACGAGCGTCGGCTTGAAGTACGCGGCGAGATCGGCAATGTTGACATCGAGCCGCTGGTGCAACAGGTTGCGCCGCCCGCCGATCAATCCCATCAGGTTCTTCATCGACAGCGTCACGCGCGCGAGCGTGTGGTGCTTGGCGATCGGAGCGTTGATGATCTTGTCCGCTTCCAGAGCCTCCTTGTACACCGGCCATTCCTTGAGTTTCACGCCGGCGAGATGGGTCTTCTTGAATTTGCGGTCCTCGACGAACGACACCTCCGCCCCCACTTCCCGGGCCGCCTCGGCGATCCCGCTTCTCTTGTAGCACCGCCTGTCCTCGTTGCACGTGTTGTCGAACACCTTGACCTTTTTGGCCCCGGCGTCGTACGCGAGTCGCACGAGCGTGGCGACGACGATCGGGTTGGTGTTGGCCGCCTGTTCCGGTGTGCGATCCCAGGCCATGTTGGGTTTGACGACGACCACATCACCTTTGGAGATAAAGCTGGACATGCCGCCGATCGCATCGACCGCCGCGGTGGTGGCGAGTGCGGGGTCTTCGCCCGTGATGACGGACATAACCGGCGACCCTTCCGGTGGGAGCGCAAACAAATCGCCCGGACCGATGAGCCTCGAGCCCACCAAACCGAGCGAAAATGTCTTCAGGAATGCGCGCCGATCCATAGTGCCAATATACACCGACCGCCGCCGCTTGTCCACAAGCCGAACGCGCACAAACCGAACGCGCCAGCACAACTGACATAGATCAATTAAGTATCGTTGTCGTACCGGCCACTAACAGCCGGTTACTTCAACGCCACAACACGCGCAACTTTCACACCCACCGGCGTCTCCACACGGATGAAGTACACACCGGATGCTACGAGCGAGCCCCTGTCGTTGCGGCCATCCCACGTCAGTCGATTGTCACCCATGTCGAACAGCTGCCTGTCCGCCAGGACTCTCACACGCTGCCCTGCGACGGACCAGATCTCCGCCGACACCCGCATCATCTCCGGCAACGTGAAGTGTACCGTCGTCGATGGATTGAACGGGTTAGGCGATACCGAAACAATCCGGAACGGTTTGGGTGTGCGATCGTCTTCCACACCGGTTGGTGCCGGCCCGTTGATGCCCACGTTGTATTTGTATCGGAAGATGTGACCTCCGTCCGCTGCGCTCGTAGACCAGCGGTTCCTGGGATTGCCGGGGCAAAAGGCCACCGGCGCGAACTTCAGGTACGCGGGACTCGAGTTCAGGAGCAGGTAGTCGATGGTTGCCCACAGGAGCGGCCCCGAGGGCCAGGTCGTGTTATTGACGGAGTAGGCCCGGTATGTGTGCTGCTGATCCGGATCGCATGCAATCGGCGACACGGATGAGTGCGGATACGGGGTGACCCCATGGTTTAAGATCATGACATTCGGGCTGGTCTCGATCTGGTACTCGAGGAGCGCCGCGTGGGTCCAGCCGTCGATCACGACGTGCGCCTGCCCCGTAGTCCCAGGAACCTGCATTCGTGTCGATACAATCATCGCGGGAATCGAGCTGAAGGACAGCGCGATCGTGCCCTCGAATACGGGCGCGAGAAGCGGGTCTGGCGTGCACGGCGACACGTTCTGACCGTATCCGGACGCAAAAATCACGAAGTCAACCAAGTTGCAGACGTAATCGCCGTTGAAATCCCCGCTCAGATTTGGCCCGGACAGCGTGTAGTCCTTCGTGAACAGAAAGAGGTCGAACACATCAATGAAGCAATCATGGTTCATCTCGGGGAACCCCGTCACGTAATAGGCATCGAAACCGCAGTACTCCTCGTCGTACCACAGGCTGTCGTGGCAGACGGCGAGCGAGATGATCTCCTGATCGAGTACAAACGCGAGATCGAGACTCTCGCCCACGTGCGGACCGCCGGGATACGTCAGGTTCTCCCAGAACGGGGCGGGAGAGTCACCCCACACAGCATCGTCCATAAAATGACGATCCGCGTATCCTGCCGGGTAGTAGGCCCTGTGCGAGGTTTTCCATCCGAGAAACATCGTCGGGGCCAACGGGTCGTCCGTGGCAACCGAGAGATCCATCCAGTATATGGAATCCATCTCCTGGACGAACGGCTCCTCGAACCCCGTGATCCTGCACTCGTATATGTTCGTGTGGTCCGCTCGCATGAATTCCCCTGTGTTGGGATCGTACCAGTCCTGAAGGCCCTCACCATACTTCTCGAAAACCACTTCGGGTGAGTCCGGCGGAAAATCCGTCTCCCACAAGAGCGCTCCCGGCTGACTATAGAGTGGCCCATCTCCATCGGGATCCGGAATATTCGAGTGAACGCTGACGTGAATGTTCGAGATCTGAGCCACGAGGTCTCCATACGGATCGAACCAATCGCCCTGGGCCGAGAACCAGAAACGAATATCCTCGACGGGGCCCGGGTCGGTACAAAGCCAGTCATCCGCCAACACCTTGGGATACGTAAAGTTGATGTCCATCCCGAATGTATCGGGGTGCTGCGCGAAATGCATCTTCGTGAATTCCTGCGGCCCAAACGCCGGTGCATCGTATCGGAGGAAGGTGTCGGGCGGCACCGAGGTGGTGATGATCCCGGATACAAAGCCTTTGACATCGTCCATAACCCCGAGCGCATCCCCGTTGTGGTCGAGTGTGAAGTAGGTCTCCACATTCTCGGATATGCTCAGGGGAAGGGATTGCGGACTCAACGGGATCCGGAACGCCTTCCACGTACCGATACCGGGGATCGGATTGAGTGAAGACGCGGTGACCGCGGCGCTCATGGCGGGGTCATCGGGAAACGTCGGCACGCCCTGGTGCCAGCACGGCCAGCCACCGGCATAGGGCGGAATACCCGGCGGCGGGTTCTGGCCACTCGGGTGCCCCGTGATGAGCACATCGTACGGAAGCGCCAAGAGGTTCGGGTCCGTCGTGCTCATGTTGATGCCGACGATGAGAAAAGCGGCGCTCGGCGCCGGCATCGTCGTGCCGCTCACCTGCAGGTAGCGCTCGCTTGGCGGTACGACGCAAGCATCCCCCGGGTTGATATCCCAGGGCCGGGACGACCCCCAACCACTCCAGATGATCTGAGCCTGAGCTGCGTGGCACCAACAGGTGAGAATCAGAAAACACGTAAGAATGGTAAACATTCTGTGACAGTGAGGCATGACATCTCCTTTCGGTCGCGGGGATGGCGGGCATCCACTGGCCGGAGTGGACCGCATCACACGATACGTCAACGAGTTGCCATTTCTGGGGAGGGGGCCACTACGGCCTTACTATAAGTTTATAGCGGTGGTGGCTATTAGTAAATGATGCGTTTGCATCATTTTCATTTGAAACAAGCAAGGGGGCTCGTCGCAGAGACCACGTCCTGCGGCAATCAAACCGGGGGACTACCAGCGCTGATAGAGACGCAGTCGGAGATAGATATCGTCGATGGCTTCGGTGGGTCGAAAGATGGCTCTCTGGGTCCATCCGAGGGTCGGCCTGTAATCCTCGATACCCCATTTCCAACACACAAAGGAAAGCATGCGCACTGGAAGAGGCACGCCTTGTGAAAACTGTCACTTAAATATCTATTGCATAATACATTACGCCAACTATGATGGCGTGAGCTACGTAGAGCCGAGTGGCCGTTCTGGCGAGACATTCTCGGGTACGAACGGTTGCGGAAGGCTTCTCCCCGCCACGATGCGCCATTCTCGATCCAGCGTCAGGCGCAACGAGGCATGTGAATTGCTGAATCGGCGTGTTCTCGCACCCGGAGTTGGAATCCATGATTGAGCAACTCGTGTACGGAGTCGTCGCGGTCATCGCCGTCGCGATGATCGCGACATACGTATTCAGATATCGCGCGACGACCCGTCGTGCCCGCCAGAAGCTGCGAAAATCAGCGGAAGCCGGCCTGGTGGAGCCAGTCTCGCTGCACCCGGAGGTCGACCCCAACCGGTGTATCGGAACGGGCGGCTGCGTCAAGGCGTGTCCAGAGGGCGATATCATCGGTATCGTCAACGGCCGCTTCGCTCTCCTCGCACCGAACAAGTGCATCGGTCACGGAGCGTGTATGGCCGCGTGCCCGGTCGACGCCATCACGTTGGTGTTCGGAACAGCCCGGCGGGGTGTCGATATCCCACACGTCCGCGCCAACTTCGAAACCAACGTAGACGGCATCTTCATCGCCGGCGAGCTTGGCGGGATGGGGCTGATCCGCAACGCGGTCACGCAGGGCAGGCAAGCAGCGGAGAACATCGCCTCGCGCCCCAGGAGCACCGATCCATCGGTGCAAGACGTTGTGATCGTGGGCGCTGGTCCCGCCGGACTTTCCGCAACGTTGCAGGCGGCGAAGGCGGGACTCCGTTACATTACCCTCGACCAGGAAGACATCGGAGGGACCGTGCTCACGTATCCCCGCCAGAAACTCGTCATGACGCAGCCGATGGAGATCCCCCTCTACGGAAAATACTCCCGGCGAGAAGTGCTTAAGGAAGAACTTATCGATCTGTGGCGAAGCATCGTCGACGACACGGGCGTGACCGTCCAGACTCACGAACGTCTGGAGTCGGTGACTCGGTCGAACGGTCACTTCGAGGTCGCTACGACGCGTGGCCGTTACACATCAAGAAATGTGTTGCTGGCCATCGGCCGACGCGGAACACCTCGGAAGCTCGGCGTCCCGGGCGAGGACTCGTCGAAGGTGACCTACCGGCTTCTCGAACCCGAACAGTACCGGCGAAAGAGTCTTTTCGTTGTGGGCGGAGGCGACAGCGCGGTCGAGGCGGCACTCGCGCTGGCAAACGAGCCCGGCACGACCGTAACGTTGAGCTATCGAAAGAACACGTTTTCGAGGCTGAAAGAGGAGAACCTCCTGCGAATCAACTCCGCGATCAAAAGCGGCACCGTCGACGTGCTTTTCGAGTCTCGCATCGAACGTGTATCCTCAACGAGCGTGGCCGTGAACCACGGTGGCGAGGCTCACGAGATTCCCAACGATTACGTATTCGTGTTTATCGGTGGAGAGCTGCCCACACCTTTGCTCGAGAAGATAGGCGTGAACATCGAAACCAAGTTTGGTGAGCGATGAAGTTGTTTTCATTCACAGCGTTCTTGAAGACTTTGTACGCAGCCGCTTTTGTATTCGTCCTGGCGATGCTGCTGACCGGCTTGCCGTATTATCTGCTGCCGCTGTCGGAGAGGCCGCACTCAGATATGCACCTACAGCTCAAACCGGGCGGGGTATGGGGACACGGGATGGGCATCGTCGGGAGTGCGATGATCCTGCTGTTACTTCTGTACTCCGCAAGAAAGCGCAGACGCTTCGGCTTCCGCTTTGGCCGCCTGAGCCGCTGGCTGGACATCCATATCTTTTTCGGTGTCATAGGCCCCCTGCTGATCACGCTTCACACGGCCATGAAATTTCACGGGATTGTATCCATCAGTTATTTCTCCATGGTGGCCGTTGCCATGAGCGGCGTATTCGGACGTTACATCTACATGCAGATCCCCCGCGATGCCCGTGGACACACACTGGGACTCGAGGACGCCCGGGACCGGTTGTCGTCGATTCAAGAATCGCTCGTCGAGACATACGGGGCGTCGCCGCAAGCGGCACAAACCGTTCAGGATTTCGCGTCGATCGGGACCACCGGGGGAGGCTCGAAGATCCGCGATATGCTGACGTCGCTACGCCAGGACATCACGCTCAAGCCGCGCGTCCGGAGATTGAGGCGCCGCCTATCGAGCGGCGACCACCCCATACCGCGGGAGATAATCGATGAAGTCGTCGGTCTGGCGCGCGAGGCAGCGCTGCTGCAAAGACGGGTGACGTTGCTGAACTCAATGAGCGAGTTGTTGCACTACTGGCATGTTTTTCACAAACCGTTCGCTTATATCATGCTCTTCATCATGATCGTGCACGTCGGTGTTACGGTCGCATTTGGGTACACGTGGATATTCTGAACCGAAACATCGCCACGGTCTGGCTTGCCGTGATGGCCGCTCTTGCAACGCCCGTCTATGCTCAGATATCGCCAGGCGAGCTGTCGCAGCCGCACGCCTTTCTCGAGGGTATGCGCCAATGTCTCAAGTGTCATGATCTCGGAAAAGGACCCAGCGACCAGAAGTGTTTGGAGTGTCACAAGGAGATCGCGACGGGCATCGACAGCCGCCAGGGATATCACTATCGGATCACGTCTGCCGGCAAGCGGGAATGCTACGATTGCCACAGCGAGCACGCTGGACGGGGCTTCCAGCTCATTCACTGGCCGAACGGGATCAACAGTTTCGATCATGAACAGACCGGTTACGAGCTCGCGGGCAAGCACGGCAGTCTCAAGTGCCGCGACTGCCACAGATCTGATCTCATACGTGAGGATCTGTCCGCATATGGAGATCATGTGAACGCGAACCGTACGTTTCTCGGTCTTCACACGGCCTGTCTCGACTGTCACTCGGACGAACACCGCGGTCAGTTGTCCACCGAGTGTACGGTCTGCCACTCGAACGACAGTTGGAAACCGTCTTTGGGTTTTGACCACGCAAAGACCGTGTACCCTCTTACGGGCCGGCACGTCGGTCTAGCGTGCACGGGGTGTCACCCGACCGTCACACGAGAAGACCCCGCGTCGCCCGGAAGCGAATCGTTCGTGCAGTTTACCGGTCTCGCCTACGGCAATTGCACGCCCTGCCACAACGACATCCACAACGGCAACTACGGGACACAATGCGCGACTTGTCATAACACGTCGGGGTGGGGGGACATTCCGACCGCGTTGTTCGACCACGCGAAGACGCGGTTTCCGCTACTCGGTCTACACGCCGGGCTGGCCTGCGACAAATGCCACGCCCCCGGCACGAAGAAGGCTCCCGTGACACACGAGGCGTGTACCGACTGTCACACGGATATCCACCGCGCACAGTTCGCCACTCGCTCCGACGGTGGCGCGTGCAAGACGTGTCACACCGTCGACGGTTTTTATCCGTCTCTTTTCACGGTGGTGGCCCACGCGGACACGCGCTTTGCATTGACTGGGGCGCACCTTGCACAGCCCTGCTTTGCGTGTCATCCGACGGCAACCGCGGAAGACGGCCTTGAGTACCGGGTATTTCGGATCGATGACCGCAGCTGCAATGCGTGTCACAGCGACGTCCACTTCGGCCAGTTCAGCTCCGCACGGCCTTCCAAGGACTGCACGGTCTGTCACACGATCGACGCGTGGACGCCCGTGCTGTTTGACCACGACAGAGATTCGCAGTACAAGCTCGAAGGCGAACACCGGCGCGTCCGGTGTGAGGGTTGCCATGGGCCTGTTGTCGTTGGCGGCAATGGGTTCGTGCGATACAAGCCGATCGATCCGTCGTGCAAGACGTGTCACAGCGCCGATGAAATGCAATCGATTCGGGACCGGGACAAAGGCTGATAGGAGAACCGGTATGTTACGTGTCATCATCATGACTCTGCTGCAAGTTACGCTGATCTGTCTTGGAGCGAACAGTGTCTCCGGGCAAAAGGCCACACCCCACAAGAGCCCGCACAAGGTGTTGAAGCGTTCGTGCGAGGACTGCCACGTACCCACATCGTTCAACCATATTCGCTTCGATCACGATGATACCGGATACGCGCTTTTGAGACGTCACGCCGAGGTGACGTGTCTGGCGTGTCACAACGTAGAGGACTTCTCCAAAGTCGAATCTCACTGTGCATCGTGTCACCAGGATATTCACCGCAACCGGCTGGGCGTCGCCTGCGACCGCTGTCATACCGAGGAGGGTTGGACCGTGTTCGATCCCCTGGGGATCCACGAGAACACGAGTTTCCCCATACAAGCCAAACACATCTGGATCGACTGTCTCGCGTGCCATCCGGGCATGCCAACCGCCGATTTCAGAAGGGCGTGGACGCCGTGCTACGACTGTCACCGGCAGGACTACGAAACGACCACCAACCCCGATCACAGAACCAGCGGCTTTACCGTTCTGTGCCAGGTTTGTCATGAGATGACACGCTGGACGCCGGCGATCATGCCGGATCACGACGTGTTCTTTCCGATTTACTCCGGCAGGCACAACCGCAAGTGGGATAGCTGCACCGATTGTCACGTCGTCCCGGGCAACTACAAAGCGTTCGAGTGCATCCTGTGTCACGAACACCTGCAACCGGAGACGGATTCGCAACACCAGGGCATACCGGGCTACGTATACAGCTCACCCGCGTGCTATCAGTGTCACCCCACGGGCGAAGCCGGAGATTTCGGAGAGCACGACGTACTGTTCTTCCCCGTTTTTTCCGGGCCCCACAACAACGAGTGGAGCAGCTGCACGGACTGCCACCCCAACCCGTTGAACAAAAAGGAGTTCACGTGCGTGAGTTGTCACGAGCACGACCGTGTCCCTATGGATGACAAGCACCTCGGTGAAGTGGATGACTACGTCTACAGCAGCGCCGCGTGTTACGACTGCCACCCGAACGGGCTAAAGGGGGACGATTGATGAGACTCCTCCCGCGCCTGGCGATATCGACCGTGCTGGTGTTGGCGGCCGTGGTGGCGCCCGCGGTACCCGCGCGCGGAGACGACACAGAGCCGCCTCAGGTCAACTATATCTCGGCCGACGCCGTCTATCTCAACGTCGGCAGACGGGCAGGCGTGAGTATCGGCGCCAAAGTCGATGTGATCCGTAACGGACGGACAATAGCGGTTTTGGAAGTGGTTTATGTATCGAGCCACTCCGCCTCTTGCCGCGTCGTGGAGCAGACAGAGGCTCCCCGTCCTGGCGATGGCGTGGTTTTCACCTCCACCCCCGTAGGGGTACCCATTCCCGAACCGGCGGCGGTGCGCACCACTCCCCCACCCGACAAGAACCCGACCGTGAACGTTGTGAGTGGGTATATCGAATTTCAGAGCGTCTGGCAAAAGGACCTCACCAAAACCGATATTTCCTCTCTCCAGCCTGCGATTGCGGCCCGAATCCAGGTCAAGAACGTCGGGGGCTCGGGCGGCGACCTCCGCGTCAGGGACCGGATCCGCTACTACAACCGCACCCAGTCGCCCGGAGCAGCGATCAAAACCAGCGAATGGTACCACCGGCTGACGGAACTGGCGTTCATCGTCGACGCCCCGCAGTCGAACGTGCGATGGGGAGTCGGTCGGCTCATTACGCCGTACATGGTTGGGGTCGGTCTGGTCGACGGCGGCTACATATCGGTCGCCTTGTCGAGGTACTTCCGTGTGGGTGCTGCCGCCGGGCTGACGCCGGATCTTTTTGACTTGAGTTTCGGCGCTGATCGCGTGCAAGTGGGCGGTTTTCTGGCTCTGGACTACGAGTCGTCACCCCGGTGGCGGTTTACATCATCGGCGGCGCTTGCTGGACAATACGTGTCGAGCACCGTCAGCCGGGAATTCGTATATTGGCAGAACGCGTTGAATTTCTATCGGCGATTCTCACTGTTTCAAAGCGTTGAGATCGACATCAACCGCGACTGGCGACGCGACGCGGCCGGCGAAGACATCACTTTCTCAAATTTCTATCTCAGCGCCAACGCGGAAGTATCGTCTCGAGCGACAATCGATTTCACCTACGACTCGCGCAAAAACGTCCGTGTGTACGAGACCCGGGAGACACCCGACAGTCTCTTCGACGACGTCGCCCACAACGGATACCGCGCCGGACTGGTGTTACGCTTGCCGCACGGTATCGGTTTGCACGGATACGGCGGTATCCGTTACCGGGACGGCGACCGAACCAATCGCTACATAACCGTCTCTGCCAGCGCCGTTCAGCTGCCGTGGCGGGGCCATTCGATCTGGGCCCGATACGCCCACGCGGTCACGAGGTCCGTGACCGGGCACCGGCCGTCCCTGTCCTACCGCTTCCCCGCTGCCTCCCGGCTCCGGCTGGATGTCGGCGCGGGCGGGTATATATATGACCAGGGTACCCGTGTAACGAGCAGTTTCTACGCGGACCTCGGCGCCTACTACACGTTTGGCCGGTATTTCACCTCGGGCAGTTACCGGCAGTATTTCAGCGGCGGGCTCGAATCGATACTGTTCTTCGCGGAAATCGGCGTTCGTCTGTGAGCGGCCCACCTGTCGGCAACAACCACCTCAATCCAGACTCACCTTTGTCACGGTTTCGATGTCGTGTTTCATCTGTATCGACATCCCCATTTCTTCGTTGCCGGCTGATCCCGAGACGACAGACTGGGACTCTGCACTCAGCAACATCCCCTTCTTCCAGGCGAAGTAGATGGTCTCCTCACCCTTTCCGGACAGATCGAGCTCCAGATCCAGGCCACCCACCGAGAACGAACCGGATATCTTCACGGTGTAGACGCCGTCGATCCTCACGCAGTCGTGGCCATCGATCTTCGTCTCTTCGATGAGTCTGTACGTGTATTCGATGACGACGGGCAGCATTCCCTCCCCAGCGCGCTCTTCATGCTCCACCGTGTGCGACCACGTGTCGCCGGGAGAGACGGATGTCTCCGGCATAAACGGCAAGATATCTCTGACCTCGTTGATATACCACCACTCATCCAGCCGCTCTTCCTGCTCTGGCATCGCGATCTCGGGGAGCTCATCGAACCCTTTGAAACCGGACGGCTTACCGGTGGGCGAGAGAAACATCTCGACCGTTCTGCCAACGAGTTCGGAGAAGTCCGGACCGGTCTGAATCTGCGGGTCATCGGAGTCGTGCGTACGCTCTTTGTACTCGATCCCCAGCGTCATACCGTCTTTGTCGGATGACTGGACCGTGAAGCCATACGCCTTCAGGTCCTCCGAGTTCGTGATCCTATCGTTGCCCATGACGTTGCGCTGGTTGCGGTGCTTTCTAGCCACCTCCAACGTGAACGACGACCCCTTGCCCATCTTGTACGCGAGCGTGTATTGCTTTGCCGCTTCGAAGCGGCCGGTGGGAGCAGCGATCGCGGCGATTAACAGACCAACGAATGCCATCCTGACCCATAGATGTTTCATGCTCTTCTCCCGTTTGGCGGAACACAGATCCTGTTTCTCGTGTCATTTTTTCAATGCGGAATTGATGATCATCAGCATCGGACCGAATGTGTCGGCATCCTCCGCGCGTCCCCAACACGTAAAGACCCACATGAGATCCAGCTTGGGCACAAGGGCCAGTGACTGCCCCCCGAAGCCTGCGCCATAGATGATGTCAATCGGCGTGTCGCTTATCTTGAGCTTTATCAGCCACCACAAATAGCCAAAATCGGTGTTGTCAAATGCGGTGACATGCTTTGTCGTGGATTCACGAACCCAATCCGCGGAGATCACCTGCTTGCCATTCCATTTGCCATCCCTAAGATACAGCATGCCGAACTTGGCGACATCCCTCGTCCCCAGCTCGAGGCCACCGTGCGTCCCACCGGTGCATGGATACCCTTTGGGGTCCGTGTTCCAGTCGTACCGCGTGATCCCGAGCGGCTCGAATAGAACTTTCTCTGCAAATTCATTTGCGTAGAGACCGGATCGGCTCTTGATGATCGCGGATAGCAGATGGACGCTGCCGGTATTGTAGATATAGCGCGTCCCCGGCTCGTCTCTTATCGGCCGCTCAAGGACATACTTCACCCAGTCGCGTGACCTGACCTGGTGGTATTCGCTATTTCTCCGGTCGTCATAGGGGAAACTCTTCTCGTCCCACTCGAGCCCGGATGTCAGTGTCAGTATCTGTTCGAGCGTGACGTCTCTCAGTCGTTCATCTTTGATGTCTTTTGCGTATTCGGGCAAGAGCTCTTCGATCGTCTGGTCAACACCGTCGATAACACCGTTATCGATCGCAATCCCTATGAGCCCCGATGTCACGCTCTTTGTGATCGAGTATATCGTCTGGAGGCTTTCCCTCTCGTACCCCTCGAAATACACCTCGTGGACGATCGCGCCGTTCTTGACGATCAGTATGCTGTTGATGCCCTCGAACCTGCCGTCGCGCACATTGTTCGTGAGGCGCGTGATGATGTCTATATCCATCCCCTCCGCCTCGAGGGACGACACCCGCCAGCCGTCATCGACCTGTTTGGGCGCCTCGTAGACATAGTCTCCCGCATACGACGGGCAGACGCCCGTCGCTATAACAAGCGAGGCAGCAGCAGACAGACATATGCCAACCCGGCGGGAGTGCCATCGGGTATCTCGCATGGGGCTCACTCCCCTCTCCTAGTAGCTCGTCGCCTCAACGCGGCCACTCCGGCACGCCGCGTCCCGGTGTCCA
>CBDVBZ010000035.1:0-28036 GCA_965372355.1 uncultured bacterium
CAATCGACCTGGATGCGGCAAGGGGCAATGAGTTGGTGGTTGCGAGAGAGCTGATCGCGGACGCCCAACTCCAAAAACGATTCGTGTCGGACAGGGCCAACCTCGTGGATCTGGTCGCGGCGGAAACCCTGCTGCACCGATATCTACAAACGAATCCAAGTGACACGCAAGGGGTTGCCGAGGCCTTTTATCTGCTCGCCATCGCCGAGTCCAACGTGTCGCGATCGTACTGGATATCCGAAACACCTTTTCTCCTCGAACGAGCCATCCGCTTGGCTCCGAAATCGCCAACCGCTCCCCGCGCGTACGAGTTTCTCGAGGAATACACCGTATCGGCTTACACGGGAGAAACACTTCCCGATGGAGTCCGGGGTAAACTCGAGGAATTGAGAACGATGGTTGAAAACTAGAAACGCGGGGCTGATTCCTCAAAACGTTGTTTTTCCAAGGTCGTCAAGGGGGTAGGAATGACGCAGCATCAGGTCTTTAATCGTTGGTGGGTTGTACTGGGTGCAATCCTGATTCAGCTTTCTCTGGGGGCTATCTACGCGTGGTCGGTCTTTACGCCACAGCTGACGGAAGCCGGTTGGACAAAAACCCAGACCCAGATCGTTTTTTCGGTGGGTCTCGCGTTTTTCGCCATCGTGATGGTGCTTGCCGGGCGAATGCTCCCCAAGTTTGGGCCACGAAAGGTAGCTATGGCCGGCGGAGTCGTTCTGGGAGCCGGCTACATACTGGCGGGGCTCTTTGGAGGAACCAGTTTTCCGGCGATCCTCGTCTTTATCGGCGTGGTCGGCGGCAGCGGAATCGGCCTCGCATACGTGGTGCCAATCGCCGTGGGGATGAGATGGTTCCCGGACAAGAAAGGCCTGATCACCGGCCTTGCAGTCGCCGGGTTTGGGTTTGGCGCCATGCTCTGGGTCAAGCTCGCCGGGTCATGGGGACAGCTCCTCTCGTCAATAGGTCTGAGCACTACGTTTACAATATACGGTGTCGTATTTCTCCTCTCCGTCGTGATCGGTGGTATCTGGATGGTTTTTCCACCGGCGGAATGGAAACCGAAGGGCTGGTCGCCACCCGCACCGGATGCGACAAAAGCTGCGGCGGGCTCCGTTGATTTTCAGAGCAGCGAGATGCTTTCCACACCGCAGTTCTACCAGATTTTCATCGTCATGGCTTTCGCAACGGGCGCCGGTCTCATGTCGATTGGTCTCATGAAGCTCTTCCCCATGAGCGCGCTCCAGGCAAACGGCGTATCGCGGGTGGATGCGCTGGCGATCTCTGGAACGGCGATGGCCGTCTTCTTCTCGCTGGCCAACGGGATCGGCCGGATAGTGTGGGGCGCGATCTCTGACAGGATCGGCCGCAAGCTGTCCATCATACTCATGACGGCTCTGCAGGGCATCATGGTGATCCTGTTCCCGATGATGGCTGGAGTAAAAGGCCTTCTTTATCTGGGTGCAACGGTCATCGGCTTCAATTTCGGCGGCAACTTCGCTCTCTTCCCTACCGTCACCGCTGATACGTTTGGCACGAAGCACATCGGACAAAACTATGGCTGGGTGTTTCTGGCGTACGGAGTTGGCGGAATCTTCGGGCCCATCCTCGGTGGCAAGCTCGGAGACATGGGCAACTTCCCGTTGGCGTTCCGGCTTTGCGGAATACTCTGCATCGTGGCCGCCGTCATCATTGCCATGCTGAGGCAGCCGAAGAAACAGGAGGCTCCGGCATTACATCAGGAGGCGAAGGCCGCCTGAGGAGAACCACCGTGTCAACAAAGAGCCGCCATGCAACCGAAAAGCCCCCCTTGGCTGATACCAATGCTGTCGGCGGCGCGAGTAAGAAGAAGTCCGTCTCGCTCTCAAGCGTAAGACATGCGTTTCGAAGCATCGTATGGCCCAGGAGAAAGATCATTCTCCTGGGCCTCGTTCTCATCGGGATCAACCGGCTGTCCGGGTTGGTACTTCCCGGCTCCACAAAATACCTCATCGACAACGTCATCGGTGCGGGCGAAACGTCGCTCTTAAAACTGCTATTGCTCGTTGTGGGTCTTGCTCTCCTCGTGCAATCGGTGACGTCTTTCGTTCTGACCCGCCTTCTCAGCGTGGAAGCGCAGCACCTGATATCCGTCCTGCGTGCGCAGATGCAAAGACAGATCATCCATCTACCGATAGGTTTCTTCGACAGCAACAAGTCGGGTGCACTGGTGTCGCGCATCATGAAAGATGTCGAGGGTGTGCGCAACCTGGTCGGTACCGGGCTCGTGCAATTGGTGGGCGGGGTCCTGACCGCGCTCGTCGCGCTCGTTCTTCTGATCAGGATCAACGCTCAACTGACGCTCTATACATTCATTCCTCTTATCCTCTTCGGCATCGTCTCGATGAAGGCATTTGCGTTTATTCGGCCCATCTTCCGCAAGCGTGGCGAAATCCACGCCGAGGTAACCGGGCGGTTGACCGAGACGCTCGCCGGTATTCGTGTGATCAAGGGGTTTCACGCGGAGCCGCAGGAAAACGCGGTTTTCGAGAGCGGTGTGGACCGCCTCTTCCAGAACGTCAAACAGTCGTTGACGGCCACCAGTCTCGTAACCAGTATGGCGACCCTGCTGATGGGACTCACAAGCGTGATCATCATGGGACTCGGCGGAACCATGATCATCAAGGGGCAGATGACCGTGGGAGAGTTTGTGGCCTTCACACTGTATCTTGCGTTTCTCATCACACCGATCGTACAGATGAGCAACATCGGCACGCAGATTACGGAGGCTTTCGCCGGTCTCGATCGGATGGAGGAAATCCTTGTAATGGAGCGCGAGGGCGAAGAGGAGGACCGCCATATCGAACTCGACGACATCCGCGGTGACATCACGTTTGAGGATGTAACGTTCGCCTACGAGGAGGATAAGGACGTCTTGAAGAATGTCAGCTTCGAGGCCGCAGCAGGAACGCTCACCGCGTTTGTCGGCAGCTCGGGCTCGGGCAAGACAACGGCGGCCGGGCTCGCCGCGTCGTTTCGAAAGCCGACCGGGGGGGTGGTCCGTATCGATGGCCATGACCTCGCAACGGTCAAGCTGGAGAGCTACCGCAGCCGTCTGGGCGTTGTCTTACAGGATGAGTTTCTTTTCGAGGGCACGATTCGCGAGAACATTCTCTTTGCCCGCCCGGATGCCGGCGAGGATGACTTGATGGCCGCCACCACGGCGGCATACGTCAAGGAGTTTACGGACGGATTCGACAAGGGCCTGGACACGCTGATCGGTGAGCGCGGAGTAAAGCTCTCCGGCGGGCAGAGGCAGCGCGTCTCCATCGCCCGCGCAATCCTCGCCGACCCCAGGATACTCATCCTCGACGAGGCGACCTCCAGTCTCGATACGGAGAGCGAGAGCTACATCCAGCAGAGTCTCGACCGACTGCTGGCCGGGCGTACGACCCTCGTGATCGCCCACCGTCTGAGCACGATCCGGCGCGCCGACCAGATCCTCGTGCTGGAAGACGGCCGCATCGTCGAGCGAGGAACCCACGAGGAACTCATCGAGCGCAAAGGCCGCTACCACGAGCTCTACACCTACCAGGCGCGTATCTAGCTTCCCTGCCTAACACTCATGAGTGCGGGTACATACAGAAGTGACCTCGCGCAATGCACGAGGCCACTTCGTCTCGAGTATGCCGGACCCGAGCTAGATCAGCTCGAATGACAGGTCTATGCACGTGTTCGTCGGTTGGCCAGCCGGGTTGAACACCGCCCTGACCTTGTCGCCGATCTTGATCGGCTTGCGGTCGAGCAGAAAGCTCTTCAGGATCGTGGCCACGCCTTCCATCTTGACGTCGATCTGGTAGTACGGAGTCTCGATCTCGAGACCCGTGCCTCCACGCTCGACGTATGTATAGGAGTAGATGTATCCATGGGGATCCTTGACCTCCACCCACTCCATCGGGTGGTGGCAATCGGGGCAGTCCGCGCGCGGCGGGAGCCACATTTCCCCACTACCCTTGTAGATCGGGCAGGCCTTGTTGACGCACTTCGTCGCCATCAGGCGTCCCTCGGTCAGCCCCTTGAAATACGGGGTCAACAGGCCGTACGTATGAAAGTGCGACCCTTCCTTGCCGAGACGCGGGAACTGCAGCACCCACGCATCACCCGTCTCTGTGATCTCAGACGGGGCTGTATTCAGTTTAACGCGATCAGACATTTCTACACCTCCCTTAGAACGCCTTTTCGAGAACGCTGCAAACGACATGACTACCGACACCCGCGTGCGAGATGGCGAGTCCCCGCCGGGGATCCTTCACCTGCAGGCTCGACCAGTCATCCGGTTTCTTCTTGCCGTAGCGCTCCCATAGTTTTGGATCACCATGGAATTTGTCGTATTTGCCCTGGAGCTGCCAGAAGACCTCACCACACTGCCAGATCCCCGTAGCACCCACGGCGTGGGTCGTGCCCAACAGACCACCCGACAGGTTGGACGGGCATTTGCCCGGTTTGCCCGTGTGAGGGTTCATGTGGTAGCACTCGCCGCTCGTCACGTAGTCCTGCTCCTTGCCGTAGAGCGTCATCCCCACATCTCCGTACGTCTGCAGATCGGAGATGGTAAACGCATCGTGCGTTTCGAGAACGTCGAGGTCTTCCATCGGATCCTTGACACCGGCCATGCGGTACGCCATGTACGCGGCGAAGCGCGTCGCGCCAAAGCTCTCGAAGCCCGGCCAACGGCCATCGGTCTTCTCCATTTCCGCATACAGGTCCTTGTAGTCCTCCTCCGTCTCGTTCGGCAGAAGCGGGATGCGCATGGGACGGCGATCGCCCGTGCGAAGCGTGTGCGACCCACCGGCTGTGTAGATCAGTGTCGGTTTGTCCGTCAGCTTGAAGGCGAGTTCTTCCGAAACCAGCAGCGCAGCCGCCGAGCCGACGCTCATCGCACAGCACTCAAGGAAACGCAGCGGATCGGAAACCATGGAGCCTTCTAGCACCTCTTCTATTGTGTGCCTTCCCGGTTGCTGGGAAAAAGGCGAATGGCAGGCGTAGCCTCTGTTCTTCACGGCGATCTCGGCGCGAACGCGCTCATCGACGTTGTACATCTCCTGGAAACGCCGCGCCATCGGCGCATAGTAGCTCGCGTAGTTCCGGGCGAGACGCGTCTCGAAGTCTTTGCAGGCCGCCGACGCGATATAGTAGTTGCCCGTCCAGGTCTTGACCTCATCCATCCGTTCCCACCCCAGGACGAGCGAACAATCGGCGAGACCGCTCGCCACTGTGGTCGCGCCCATCAGCATTGCGGATCCGCCCGTCGCACCACCTGTCTTGATGCCAACATTCCCAAGGAGATCCAGACCGAGATAGTCGTGAACCTTGGCTTCACAGAGCAGCTGGTCCTGGAAATGATCGGCAAACTCACCGTAGCATGCAAAATTGATAAGCCCCTTGACTTCGAGGGGATCCATCTTCAGGTCATTCTCCTCGAGGAGCATGCGAAACGCCATCATCGCAAGCTCGTCGAGCTTCTTCTCTGGGTATCTCTTGCGAAAGTCGGTCGTACCCGCCGCCACCATATACACGGGGCGGGTCCATTTGGGAACCCTGAGGTTTCCGCGCTCAAACTTGATCATACCTACTCCTTTCCCACCAAACGCACCGGTGAGATGCCGGTGTGTTTTCAATCACTTGCGCCACACCAAAGCGGCATTTGCCTATGATACACATTGGGTCCAGTGTGCGGGCGAAAATCTCATCCGGATTGAGAGGCCGGTATGCTGCGCCCTTTGTTAATGCGTGAGCCATGTTATAATAACTACCTCAGAGAAGTCAAATGTCTTCGGTTGCCCCTCGCGCGGCGGCCGGAGACGGGCGCTACGAGCCTCCCCACGCAAGTCCACTCGCATTCGTTTCGAGCGGTCTGAGCGTGTCCGAGCTCCGTCGGCAGGATCGTGGTGAAGTCTAGTTCTCCAGGTAGACATGCTTCAGCGCCATGATCACGGCATGCATTTGGTGTTGTGTCACATCCACGCGGAGTTCGTGAAACGTACGTCCGGGGTACGGTTGCTTCGGAGGACCCGCCGCATTCATCACGCCGCCAATGGCCCATTCGTCCTCCGTCGGGTTCTGCACGAGAAAATCGTTTTTGTCGCTGAGCGGTCCGTTGATCTGCCAGCTCGTCAGTTTGTAGAACATCGTGTCGATGACGTACAACAGATCCACCGCGGCAGCGGCGTCTCCCCGCTGTTTGGCGATACGGTACGCACTGATGAGGCCCTCGAGGGCGTAGGCCGTGTTGAGCTTTCTGTCGAGGGTCTCGTGTATGTATATCATCCACCAGCTCAGCGCGAGCGTCACATCGGCGAAGAGTTCGTGATTCCGCCAGCGCGACTCGTAGTAGTCGAGAAACGACATGGAACCCCATTGAAAGAAGCCCTTGGTGCTCTTGGCATCCGGGTTCTTGGCCCACGCCTTTGTCGTGTACGCCTCCGCACTTGCCCAGGCGGCTCGCTCGACCGCCGGAATCAGCTCCGCCCGACCCATATAGCGAGCGGCCTGGGTCAGGCAGAGCAAAGTCTCACCGTCGAAGTACGGGCTCGAGTAAGTGGCTCTTGTTTGCGCATTCGTATCGAAATCCTTGGCAAAACGTCCCTTGTCGAACTGCATCCACTGCAAAAACCCCAGATACCCATCGAGGTGGGTCGTGAGCCTGTCCCGGTAGTCAGACGGGATATCCTCGTCGGTGTTCAGATACTCGATGATCGCAAGCCCGAGCAGAGCAACGGTACCTGTCTTTGTGCGTTCCTCGGTTCTGTATTTCACCGTGAGCGTTCCGTCCGGTCCCGGGATGCTCTGATCGAGCCAGAAGTCGAAGCCTTTCACGAGAGCTTCTCTGGTAAGAGCCGTCGGTTTGTAACGGTGGCAAAGGGCAAGCCCCCATAGTGCCCCCGTCTGGCGAACCTGGTTATCGTTGAGCTCCCACATTTTTCTCAGCCAATCGTATTGATATCGGAAGCTGCCATCGGGCCGCTGAACCTTGACGAGAAACCGGGTGCCCATATCGAGGGATTCAAGAAGTATCTCACGATTCATCTTGAGATCGGCGCGTTTGTGAAGTGTGGCCAGGGCGCCCTCCCGTTTTCCCCGCACAAACGACTTGCGCTTTCTCCACTCCTCGTCTTCACGAACTTCCGCCATCTCGGCCTTGAAGCCGTACAACTGCGGGGCGGACTGCTCAGCGGCTTCTTCCTTCTTGCCACCCGAGTCACACGCACAGCACACGGCGGCCAGCACCAGGCCGATCGTCATCGAAAGCAGTCGCAGCTGGATATCTCTACTCATCGAATCGCCTCTCTTGAATCTGTCGTCGGGTCTACCTGTCTTGTAACTGGTTGAACGCAAGCCGCTTGCCCTACGGGAGTATACCCAATCAACCCGCCGGTGTGCAACGCCGGGTCCGTTAAAGGATTGCTAGATGTCCTGGCCAAACGTGAGAAAATGACCGTTCGGGTCGATCAGATCGAACTCGCGAATTCCGTAATCCTGGTCTTCGGGCACCGTCGCGATCTCCAGGCCCTTCGACAGGCACGCCTGGTACACGACGTCGACATCCGACACAGAGATATACACGTGACACGGCTCGATCTCGGTGGACTGATCCTCCCGTTCGGAAAGGTGGACGCTCACACCCCCCCGTTTGAGAATGACATAGAACGGCGGGTCACCGTGGCTAAAAGACGTCTTGAAACCCAGTTCATCCTCATAGAATCGCACGGTCTCTACAGCGTTATCCACGGGAAGTACGGGGGCGCATTGAGCGAAGAGATCATCCGGCATGATTGGTCACCTCGTGGTTCTCGGCAGTGCCTCTCCCAACCGAATCAGCTTTGGGGACGTCGCATCACCGTTAGCAAGTTCTTGCCAAAAAGGCGCGATAACCCTGCCCTGTCAAGCATGCGGCTAATCGGAAAAATGAAGCCGTCGTAGAATCGTACGGATGCCGTCGAAATGTCACCCGCTCGACTCCCGATCGCTTTGTAAAGTAGCGTCACGAAGAATCCCAGGCTGTCCGCGTACTCCGCACGTTCGATCGCAAATCCGGCTCTGCGCCCAATATCCGTCAGCCCGGCCTTGCGGTATCGTCGATAGTGTCCGACCTTCCTGTCCATGCTTGAAAACAGCACATTAAACGCGGGAACATAGAGAAAGAGCCGCCCGCCCGGCTTGAGCTTGGAGTACAGCCCTTCGAGCGTACCCCGATCATCTTCGATGTGTTCCAGAACGTTGAGCGAATAGATAAAATCTTGGGACGCGTCGACAACCTCTGAGAGTCCGGAGTAAACGGTGAGATTCTGCTGACGCAACTGCCTCTGCAACGCGGGGGCTGGCTCCACACATTCCACGTCCAGTCCCTTCTGGCGCGCCGCCACGGTGAGTGATCCCGTACCGGCGCCGAAGTCGATCGCCGTCCGGGCCCCGCCGCTCGCGCCAACAACGGTATCCACCAGAAAACGGTTGTAACGCACCGCCTCGACGAGCACTTCCAGATTGTCGACTCCCCCATACTGGGCTTTGGACATAGAACGGCTCAGTCCCCTTTTCGTCTGCGAGTCACTAGTTTGTACAGGTTGCCCACGAGGTCCTGGCTCTCCACGTGAAATCTCGTGATCGCATTCAGTATCAACCCGATCCCAAAGAAAAGGACCGCCAGGATCTCGAGCGCCGCCGCGAGCAAGGCCAACGGCACGTGGCTGACATACCGCGTGGTTAGATAGTCACTGATCGGGTACCAACCCGCTATCAGACCGAGGACGAAGCACAGCATGCTCAGGCTCGAGAAGAACACCAACGGCTTGTAGTCCTTAAAGATCAGAAACATGAGCTTGAACACATGCAAACCATCAGAAAACGTATTGAGCTTGGTAATGCTCCCCGGTGGTCTGTTCCCGTACCGTATGGGAACCTCTTTTATGACGCGGCTTCTGATGAGTGCTTGAAGGGTGATTTCGGTTTCGATCTCGAACCCCCCCGACCCCAGGTAGAGTGTTCGTACGAAATGCTGTGAGAAAACCCGGTATCCGGAAAGCGCGTCCTTTATCGTCGATGAAAACAGTACTGAGATCAACCCGGAGATCAGCTTGTTGCCAAACTCGTGCAAAACCCGGAATGCCGACTTGTCGTGATCTTTGAGTCTCGTACCGACAACCATATCCGCTCCCGATTCCTCGAGTGCCCGTATCAGGTCCCCGGCCGCGTCTGCGGGATAGGTATCATCTCCATCCGCCATGACATAGATGTCGGAGTCGATTATCCGAAACATGTGTTTGACGACGTTCCCCTTCCCCTGAGCGGGCGATGGGATGACGATGGCACCGGCATTCGCGGCGACCTCCGCGGTCTCATCCGTGGAGTTATTGTCGAACACATAGACGTCGGCAGACGGTAGTGCCCGACGAAAATCGGTGACCACCTTTCCGATAGTGACTTCTTCGTTGTAGCACGGCAGAAGCACGACAATTCTCTTGTCGTCTTCGGCGTTGCCCGTATCCCTGTTCCCTGGGGTCATGGCTCCTCGATTACAAGAGGTAGCAGGCAGATCGGGACCTCCTCATGTTTGGAGTCGATAATCCGACACCGGTCCGACTGCGCGGAAATATTCAGTTGCTTGAGGTTATTAATCGCCAGGCCGACACGTGCAGGGTTTGTCATGAGGAACACATGCCCCTGATGCGCGCGGACCAGAGCGAGCATCTCACTGAACGCCAGGTGCGTCGAGCCGCCCTTTACCGCGGGTGGATGACTAAAGTTGCTCAGCAGACCCACAAAACGGACCTCGCGTTGGAAGAACGGTATCACATACGACCACGGCCGATTGTTTGCCTGAATGACCATGATCTCATTCGGCTGACTGAATTTTGGGGGCTTGACCTCGAAATACGATTTTCCCCACGGGGTACGCTCGATCTCGATCGGGTGCATAACCCACGCGACTCCGACAAACGCAGCGGTTATCGTGATCGTGCGAAGATACGCGTTCGTGAAAACAAATACAACGAGAACTGCAATCACCGTCGGCGCGAAGAGCTCCAGAGGACCGATATAGCGGAAGATCGAGAACTTCACCTGCCATATCACGTAGGACGCGACGAAAAAGATCAACAAAAACACGCCAGCCCGAGCATGTTTTGCCCGCAACGCATCCTCCGAATCCGCCTCGGCAGCGACACGGCCGGGCGCGCGTTTTGCCGGTTTTGATTTCGTGCGTCGCTTGCGTGCCGATTTGGGCACGGTGGTCTTCAGTTTCTCTTCGGCACATTCCGGCGCCTTCTCCTCCACGTCTTGAGGCACAGCCGCCCGTGCCAGGCGCCGATGCACTATTGAGCGCACGAATCTGATAGCAAGAGAAAGGAGGTAAAACCCAATCAGGACATAGACCACGGCGAAACGCGCATCTCGAAAGTGGTGATGCATATCCGTGTAATGTGTTTTTATGGCGAAATGAAAAGGGTACAGTAGCGCGTCAACAAGGCTCGGCGGCAGGAAACGGACATCGGCGAAGTTCATGTCGTAGTAGTATGGAGACTTGAAGATCTTGTTGTAGAACGGAAACACCGGATTGCCAAACTTCGACCACAACGTTGCCATCCAGTAGCCGCGAGAGACAAGAATCCCAGCAATACACGCCAGTCCGTACAGCTCTGCGACCATCAACTTCGAGCGCCATCCACGTTCCACGAATAGCAGCGCGATACCGCCACCCAACAAGAAAATGAGACAAACGAGCTTGAAACCCGCCGCGATGCCGAGAAGTGCACCACCGGCGAGAAGCATCTTGCGCCCACCACGCACGTTGAGCGCGCCGTGCCTAGCAATTCCCCTTATCAGTAGGTATATCCCGGTGAGTACAAAGAGGCTCATGAGGTTGTTGTTGTAGGAACCTCCCAGGAGCGCGATGAAGGTCGGTCCGTACACGCCCAACGCAGCGCACGCAGAAGCCAGAAGAAGTCGCGCCAATGCCCGCATCGGCGAGAACAGAGTTAGACCCGTCATGAACAGCAAGCCGGCCGCCAGACCGTGTACACCACCGATGATGAACGCAACGACTTTGGGATTGAAGTTCGAGGCCATCGCGTAAAACGGCACAAATGACAAAGGGTTTAGAAAAGTCTGGATCTGGGCGGGTGCGTAGTCGAAACCGAACCGACCGTTTAGCAAGGCATACGCGCTGTAGTAATGGTAGTTCTTGACGTCGAAGTCTATCAAGGCTCCGATTCGGACAGAATAGAGAGCGAGGAGAACGAAGCCGGCCACAAAAACCGCAATCTGAACGAGTACCCGACTCCGTCCGTCGAGCAGCCACGAGGCCTCCCTCTCCATCAGAGCGAAGTCCTTCTTGATCCTGTCGATCATACGACTCCTTCGAACGCTCGGTCAGAAGCCCGGGTTAGTTGGTGACGTTGATGCAGTGATGGTATCAGCTTGTCAAGTCTAACAAAGACGCCAAAGCCTGTCAAAACGACACGGTGCTTTACCGATCCGGGTCTCAAAGCAGTTTCTTCAGCCGGGTGTGGCCTTCGATAAATTGATCCCGCGCGCGAGCCAGATACGTGTGGGCCTCATCGATATATCCATCCACGGAACACGACCACACACGGTTGAGGTAGCGTTCGCCTGCGGCGAAGTGACTCATCACACCCGCGTACGCGGGCAGTCCATAGGCAACCGCGATGCTTTCACGGGCATCCACAAATCGTTGCAGATCGTCGTGGAATCGACGATCGATTTCTTGAGAGAGGTCGTAGACATAGATCGCGTCCTTTTCCCTTTCCAGATCGCCGACACCCTCCGCAAGACGCAAGAGACATTCGTCCACCGTCTTCACCTCAGCCGTCACCTTTTCCACCGCCGCCTTTTGTTTGCGGGTCGCCACACGCAGGATCACGACGCCCAGAACCGCAGTCACAAAGCAGACGGCAAAACCGACCCCAAGAACATCCCCTCGGGCACCGGTCAGGAAGTATGCCCCGGCGAGAAATCCTATGGTGACCAGCAAAAACCCCAGAAGCTTCATCTCATCCTCCGATACCCGCCAGTACCTGTTGAAGCGCAAACCCCACGCCCACGAGCGCCTCACCCACCATAAGCCCGGTAGCCACCGGAATCCCGACGTCGTCCGTGAACTGACGCCCGAGTTTCCAATCGGAACCGAGGCGGAGCAACGTGCCGATCGTGTACGTGAGGACGATGTTGAACGGGAGATAGAAACCCAGGCCCACGAGAACTCCGAGACCGCCGATACCGGTGGAGCTCAGAAGCATGCCGAGACCCGCACCCCCCAGATACTTTTGAAGCGGTATGTCACCACCGAGAATGCCCTCGATCATACTGGCGAGGGCTTTTCCCTGCGGGGCCGGGAGGCGCTCGCTACCGAGCCCGTATGCCTTGTGTAGAATAAAGATGACAACGAGAACGACGATGGGGCCCAACCACACCGCGAGGAGCTGCGATATCTGCTGTTTGCGGGGCGACGCGCCCACCAAATAGCCGGTTTTCAAATCCATCATCAGGTCTTTGGCCTGGGATAGTGCAGCCCCCATTGCGGCCCCAACCATGACCGACGCAACGATCGTTGGGATCTTTGGCAACCCGCCGTTCGAACTCGCGATGAAGATCAGAATCGTCACCGCAATAAGCGTCATCCCACTCGTTGGTGACCAGTTCGTCCGGCCGATACACTCCGAAACGATGACGCCCGCCATCCAGATCCAGAACGTCCCAAAAACCGCCATGATCAACCCGCGGCCGATTCCCATTTCATCCACCGAGCGGATCGCGATGAGCACGAGAAGGATGAATGCGCCGGCGACGCCCGCATAGAGGAGCTTTATCGGCATCTCGTCCCGGGAGAGACGCGATTTCGTTTTGGCCGCCTCCTGCATGCTCCGGATCGCACTGTTGATCAACGGTATGGCCCAGACGATTCCCGCCAGTGCGCCCCCAAAGATCATACCGATGCCGATGGGCCGAAAATACTCGCTCCTGAGAAATCCCGGTACGCTCTGGTTCAACGCGGCAACTTCGCCGGCGGACGGCACCAGCCCCTGGGCGGCCAGGATCGGGGCGAGGATCCAGTAACACGTGTACCCCCCAACCACGAAGTAGATCCCGCCTTTGCCGGCGAGAAACGCGGCGCCAACGGTCAGCAAAGATATGTAAAGCGTGATGTTCAGGTAGTCGGGTGCGCCAATCGCCGCCCCCAGGGGCCAGTTTTCATACTCCGCGAGCTTTACCACGGCGTGCGGAACGGCACTCGCCAGGACGCCAACGAGCAGAAACATCGCCTTGCGCATCCCCGCGCCCGGCGACTTCAGCACCGCCGCTACGGCGATTCCTCCCGGGAAGGCGAGACGATTGAAATCGATCATCTGTTTGCGTAGCGGAATGATAAAGGTGATCCCCAGAATGCCTCCAACGATACAGCCAAAGGTCAGCAGATAAGGATCGAATGCGTCTCCGTGACCGAGGATAAAAATCGCCGGGATCGAAAACATCATTCCGGCCGTCGCGCCGTTGACCGAACTGGCGATGGTCTGGTTGATGTTGTTCTCGACAATGCTTGTGCGCCCCATGAGACCGCGCAAGATACCAAAACCGAGTATCGCGGCGATCTCCGAGCCTTCAATTGTAAAACCGAGGATCAGTGCCGCGTAGCTGATACTCACCGTAATCAGCACGCCGAGGAGATAACCGACGATGAGCGCTGAAACGGTGAGCTCCGGATAGGGACCGTACCGAATCGGTTTTTCTTGATGCGCTTGCTTGTCTGCCATCGTCTGTTTTCGTGGATATGATCCGTGGCGCCAACACGCCCTTCCCTTCCGGCAAAGATGCGGACAAGCATAGTCGATAGTCGGTGCGCATTTCAAACGCGATCTTTCATTCCGCGAGACTAAACCGCACTGAGACTTAAGTGACGCATATGCAAGATGATAGCGGCATCACCTCCAGCGGATCGTGCGCCCCTCGCCGATGACACAGGAACATGACATACATCAAACAACGCTCGAATTCGCGTGCGCGTGCACCGCGCCCCGCTCAGATGACGAGACCGTTGAAGTCAGGCCGCATCTGCGGTATCGTGTGGGGAGTCATGAATCCACAGCACCATGTTATGACGCGGGTCTTCCGACCTGGCACAGCGCACGGGGGTTTGAAGACCACCGCGTCGCGGAAAGGAGAACAGAGATGCTCAACAAGATCGGCGTAATCGGCGGAGGATATATCGGCGGTGTCCTGGCGCAGGAGATCGCCCAGCGAGGACTGGCACGGGAGGTGGGGCTTTCCGATCCGGCGCCGTTCGTAAATCCCGATGACCCACCGGAACGCCAGGAAGTCATCAAGAAGCAGTCTGTCGCGATTGGCAAATGTCTGGATATTGCCGAGGGCCTGCCCACTATACGCAGCGATGTTCGGGTGGTCGGATCCAAGGATTACTCGGCGATCGTCGGCGCAGAACTCGTGATCAACACGGCCGGTGTACCGCGTAAGGCGCGTCCGGATGGCACGTTTCCATCGCGTGAAGAGTTGTTGACGACCAACCTCCGGGTCACCAATCAGGTAGCCGCGGGTATCCAAAAGAACTGCCCCAACGCGACAATTATCTCTATCGCCAATCCACTCGATGCCATCGTCTACACGCTCAACAAGCGTCTCGATCCGCCGAAAAACAAGCTGGTGGGTATGGCGGGTCAGCTCGACTCGGGCCGCTATTGTTACTTCGTGGCCGAAGAGGCGAACGTCTCGGTCGAGAACGTCAACGCAATGGTGCTCGGCGGGCACGGCGACACGATGGTGCCGGTTCGTAGCTCGTGTCTGGTTGCCGGTATCCCCGTGACCAAGTTCCTCAGCGAAGAGAAGCTGGCGGCCATCGAGACACGTACGCGAAAGGCCGGCGGCGAGGTTGTCGGTCTGCTGGGTTTTGGATCTGCCTTCGTGTCACCCTGCTGGGCGGCGCTCGAAATGGCCGAGGCCATCATCTTTGACAAGCGCAAGATCATCCCGGTTTGCGCCAAGCTCGAAGGCGAGTACGGCGTTGAGGGTATCTTTGTCGGCGTTCCGGCCATACTCGGCAAGAACGGTGTTGAAGAGGTTATCGAGGTCGATCTGACGGATGAGGAGAAGAAGGCGTTTCAGCACTCCGTCGACGTGGTTCGCAAGACCTGCGACGAGGCGGACGCTTTGTTGCAGACGCTGTAGACCTTGTCTTCAGCTCGGTTAGTAGTCGTTTGAAGAAGAGAGGCCTCCGTCACCGACGGAGGTCTTCTCTTCCTGTTCGCATACAACGAGACGCGTCTGCGGACGCGAGACTTTATTCACCCCGTCATAGTGAGTCTTTCCAATGAAGAACAGTCCCATACCGATAAACCGCATTCCGATTCGCATCGAGCCCAATCCCAGCCGGGTCATATCGAGGTTCTTCCTCCCCGGCGACGACGCGAGGTCCCGCAGGATGATCGAACGGGCGCTTGCAATCGAAGAACAAGGGGCGTCGGCCATACTCGACAATCTGCGGCTCAATTATAGCGGACAGCATGAAGATATCGATCAGATATGGCGCAGCCATTTCGATCGAGTGCGACAACATGTTCCACCTGGGTCCAAAGTTAGCGAAAAGCGCGCACTTCTGATCGGCGCGTATTTCACGATGGAATACGCCATCGAGTCGGCCGCACTCTTCAATCCTTCGATTGTCCCCACTTTTGACCAAACGGGTCTCCCCGAGGGGTCTACGAGGTTTCTCATAAGTCTTCGTGCGACCGGGGAGGGGCACCTTTCATCGATTGTGTTCCGGCGGGGCGTCATCGACTCGAACAATCACATCGTTGTCGGCGGTGACAGTCCGGTAAGTCGCCCGCTGGAGGTGGTCGAGGATACGATCTACGACGGGGCAGTCTTTCGCGAGACACTGATCGACATCGGGGCATCGAGCACTCTCGCCGAAAACGTGTTGAAGCGCCTGGGAGACCGTTTCACATACAGCGAGCTGACCGCAGAGCTCCAGAAGGCCGCCCGCTCCCACGACTCAGCGCCGGAGGCCGAGGAGGGCGTGGAGAACGTCATGTGCCTCGCCAGGTCCAACTACACGCTGGTCCTGCCGGAGGACGCCTATCCATCGGAGATCGTGATCTTTCCCTCGTCGGAAAACGAGAGCCGGGGGATAGAAGATGTGCGCCTGGTCCGGTTCACGGATGATGATGGGACGTCACGTAACTACGGAACCTACACGGCGTACAACGGTTTTGCCACGTTTCCAACACTTCTGGAAACCACCGATTATCAGACCATCCAGATGCGCACCATGTACGGACGATATGCCAAAAACAAGGGTATGGCGCTTTTCCCTCGCAAGATCAACGGCAAATACGTCATGTCCGGAAGACTCGACGGAGAGAATCTGTACATACTCGAATCGGACAACATCCGCTTCTGGAATGAAGGCCGACTCGCTCAGACACCAAAGTACTGGTGGGAAACGGTCGTTATCGGCAACTGTGGCTCACCGCTCGAAACGGACGAAGGCTGGTTGCTGCTCACTCATGGCGTGGGACCGATGCGGCAGTACTGCATCGGCGCTGCCCTTCTCGACCTCGATGACCCCTACAGATTGATCGGCCGGACCCAAGAACCGTTGATCGTCCCCACCGCCGAGGAACGTGTAGGCTACGTCCCCAATGTGGCGTACACCTGTGGGGCAATGATTCACAACGATGTCGTACTTATCCCCTACGCGATGAGCGATATGGTGACGACGTTTGCTACCGTGCCGCTGGCGGATCTGCTCAGACAGCTCAAAAGCGGATAATCGGTGGTTATATCGGCTCTCCGGGCCCAATCGGTATACCGATCAGATACCACGCGACGAGCAGGATCGTCCACGCGATGAATGTAAAGATCGCATACGGCAGGAGCAGCCCCGCAACCGTGCCGATCCCCGCGTCCTCGTCGTACTGCTGGACCCACCCGAGTATCAGCGGGAACATCACGTAGAGCGGACTGATACCGTTCGTGATCGAATCGCCAATGCGGTAGAGAAGCTGAGTCAGCGCGGGGCTGAGATCGATGTGATAGAACATCGGCACAAAAACCGGGGCCATCATCGCCCATTTCGCCGACCCGCTACCGATAAAGAGATTCAGGAACATCGTTATGATGATGAACGATATGAAGAGCGGGATCCCCGAGAACCCCATGGACTCGAGAAAGATGGCTCCCTTGATCGAGATGATCTGGTCCAGGTTCGACCATCGGAAGAATGAGATGAACTGGGCGATGAGAAACACCAGGACGATATACGGTGCGAGATCACGCACGCCGGCAATCATGAAATGCGCGGCATCGCTGGATTTCTTTATCGTCCCGACGATCTTTCCATAAACGTACCCCACGATCACAAAGAGGAAGAAGAGGATCGGTATGAGGCTCTTGAAGAACGGTGATCGCATGAACAGCGTGGGATCCGGATGCCGGAGGATCCCGTTTTGCGGGGCAATGGTCAGCGAGAAGGCAAAGAGGTACAAGACACCTGCCAGGGTCGCCCAGAGAAGTCCCTTCTTCTCGACCGATGTCAGCGCTTTCTGCGCTTCCCCTTCCCCACCCCTTATCTTGTAACGAGCGCACATCGGTATCGTGTATTTCTTGACGACAAATGTCCCTACGAAGGCAAGGACAAAAGTCGCCGCGATCATGAAGTACCAGTTGCACGTCGCAATGACCTCGCCGTCGGGCTCGATCGCACCGAAGACTTCCGTCGTAATCGCGGCGAGCAGCACATCGGTGCCGGCGGGCACGAGGTTCGCCGTAAACCCGGCCGTGGCGGCGGCGTAGCCCAACACCAAACCGGCAAGCGGATGCCACCCGAGCCGTTTGAAGATGATCGCGGCGATTGGCGGGACGACAACGATGCCCGCATCGGACCCGATGTTGCCGCAGGCCGCCGCGACAACGATGACGGGGATCACCATCCACTTCGGGACTCTGCCGATGACACTCCGGATCAGTGTCTCGAGATACCCGCTCCGCTCCGTGATCGACACTCCCATGAGCATCACGACCACCAGCCCCAGAGGTGCAAAATGGGTAAAGTTCGTGATCATCCTTTCCAGGAATTGACGAAACATATCGGCGGAGATGAGATTCTTGGCCACGACCAGCTCGCCCGTTTTAGGATTGGCCGCGGACCAATCCACCAGTCCGGCTAGAAGTGAAAGACCGAGAATAATGAGGCAAAGGTAGACAAACAGGATGACCGGATGGGGGAGCTTATTCCCTACCCTCTCGATGAATCTGAAGAACCGCTCCATTGGCCCACCCTTCCGGTTGGTGAAAGCGCTATCCTAGCAGTGATCTCGTCATCAGATCAACGACGGATTCCGGAGCGACCACCGAGCGTTATCGCCCGTCGCTCATTCGCCGCCCAGAATCTCCTGGGCCTCCCGGCGGTACGGATCATCCTTGTCGTAAAGAGAAAGGAATTCTCGCGCGTGCTGTTTTGCGAGCGCTCTGTTGCCTGCGGCATTCTCGATACGCGCGAGGTGATAGTATGCGGCCCGATAGTCCGGTCCGGCGCGCGCGGCACGCTCGAGATGTATTCGTGCCGACTCCGGGTTGCCCTGCTGCATCAAGATCAACGCGAGGTTCCAATTGGGGAGTGCATACTCGGGACTCATCGCCAGCACCTTCTCGTACGCGCGGATGGCTTTATCGAGGTTTCCGTTCTGCTGTGCGTTCAACCCAACCTGGACCAGCACCCTCGGACTGTCAGGTGCCTGTTGCGCTGCTTTCGCAAAAAGGGTCTCATTACTCTCCCAGTCGTTGTTGCGCACAACCGTCTGACCGGCAAAGACCACTACAATCAGACCAAAGGCGATCACGAGTGGTGTCGCAACGGCTGGCGATATCTTCCACGGGTGCACCGCCCGTCCTCCACCTTGCCGTCGAAGCGCCGGGACACGGACCACGATCGCTGACGCAAAAACGGTCCCGAAGATCAAGACAACCCCGAGCGACGGCAAATAGAGAAAGCGCTCTGCAGCGAGCTGTGCGATGGGAATGATGTGGAGCACCGGTAGGATCCCAAGCACAAAGATGGCGATACCGAGAAGCACGGGCTGACGATCGCGAAAACGCCACACAGCCCACACAACGAGGGCCACCAGAGCGGCACCGACAAGCGGCAGACCGACAACCGATGTGGGGACCGGGACCGTGAACTCGATCGTCAGCGTCAGCGGCAACAGGACCTTGTAGAGATAGCCCGCAAAGATTGATAGCGGAAACACCATCTGACCGATCGCGTCCGGCGGGATCGGAGTGTTGGCCGACGCGGCGGTACCCAGGACCTGACGTCTCACGATGAGCTCGAGTGCAAGAGCGCCGAAGAACAGAAGGAGGGTGAGCACGCGGCGTCTCTTCTCCCTGGCAGCCGGTTGTCGGGAAGACGGGGCGAGCAGATCGTCGAACGGTCCCAATTCGAACAACACGACGATGAGCGGCACAAACGCCGCCGTTTCCTTCGAGAACATCCCCAGCGCAAAGGCCGCGAGCGAGGCGATCAACGCGAACACGCTTCGGCGCCTTCGGGCGATAACATAGAGCGACAACGAAACAAGGGACCACATCGTCGCCAGGATATCCGTCCGCCCGGAGATCCACGCGACCGACTCGGTATGCACCGGATGGACCGAGAACAGAAGCGCGGTCACCAGAGCGAGCACAGTATTCCCGAAGAGCACGTACACGAAGACAAAGACCATGGCGCACGTCGCCGCGTTCCAGAATACATTCATCCAGTGGAACCCTGCCGGCTTGCCGTCGAAGAGTCTGTAATCAACATGGTAGGAGAGGGTTACGAGCGGCCGGTAGTACGAGCTCCTGTCGGCCTCGAATCGGTCGTCCATACGGACGGCGCCCCCGCGGCGCAGCGTTGGCCAGAAGTCCTCGGTAAAGATCTTGGATACCGTCTCCGCATCGAGTCTCTTCACCACGGGATTGTTAACGATCAGATCGGTATCATCCCATACAAAGCCGTGATTGAGAGTGTTTGCGTAGAGCAAGAAGGAGACAACAAAGATGCCGAGCGCCGCCACCCAGGGTCTGACGCGCGACGCTTTGGCGGAAGGCTTCGATCTCCCCTGGGGTTTGGGTTGCGCGCGATCGAGGCGCTTGCCCTTCGTTTTATTTTTGTTTCCTTGTTTCATGACGTCAGCCCGGTTTGAGCGGAGTATACCAGGGAACATCGATGGAAGCGAAGGCGGCAATGACGGAATTTCCAACCCCGTCTGCCGAACTCTTGTGGTAGACTCTTTTTTTATTCCGTCATCAAACAAGTACCGGCTCCACACCCGTGCGTGAAGCCATGGTTCTAAACAGGAGGTTTCGATGCGATCCATCCTTAACCGGAGCCAGCGGTCCGCTCTGGCCCTACTGCTCGCTGTTGCTCTCATCGTTCCGCTTCTGGGCGGTTGTTCGACGCTCGGTATCGCGACGCTCGATGATCTCAACGCGACGGAGACCCGTCTGCGGACCTCGAACAATGCGGCTGCCACCCGCATTGACGATATAGAGAAAGACAAGGCCGATATGCAGCAGACGCTGATGCAGGTCACGGCAAGTCTCGATACGCTCAATTCCCGGTTTGAACGGGCGAGTGTGTGGCTCCAGAACATGAACCTCGATACGATCTCTGCGGACGCCCAAAGGGCGCAGCAGGCCGCAATGAGCGCGGAGTCCCGAGCCGCGGCCTTTCTCACCCACTATATCGAGTGGATGAAGGCGCAGCAGACGCTGCTCCAGGAGCAGATCGCGGCGCTCGAGGCCAAGATGGAAAATGCTGAGACTGGAGCCTCGGGATCGGGCGACGAAGGCGCTTCCGACAAACCTGCCGATTCTGGGGGCGATGACGAATCATCGGGGGGCGGCGGGAGCTAGAGGCATCGCGCGCTTAGCTACAGCCGGATCAGATACTGGAATTTGAGGAAGTACTGCCGGGCGGTCAGGGTCCACCCCGCCCGACCGTTGTCAATAGGGTTCAGATCCTCGTAGCGCTGTGTCGAGCCGATGTAGAAAACCGAGAGCGAGTTGATCCGGTAGGTGATGAGCGGGTCGACGTCCCAACACTCGTAGCGATCGTTGTGCTGCAACACCAGCCGTCCCGACAAGCGCCGCGATACCTGCAGTGACATGCGGGTTCGGAAAATGGACTGCGAGAAGAGCGGGGTGTCCGTCTCCAGATCGTTGCTAAAAGCGTTGTCGTATGACAAGTGAACGAGGAGCCGATCGATTGGTCTGACGTCCGCCCACAGCCCCCGCGTCGTCTCCCTTCCCATCACCAGCTGCCACCGGGCGATGCGGTCACCGTAGTTGTAGTAGCCGCCGAATCTGAGCGCGGCGCTGGGTTGTGTGCTAAAGCAGGTGTGCGCCAGCCAGATATTCGGGAAATAGACCCCACCGAACAGTTCGTTGCTGTGCATGTACCGGGAGTGGCTCCCGGTCTGGGCGGCCCGCAGTCTGATTTGAAGGTTGGCATTGACCCATTCGTCTTTGCGCACTCCCGAGAAATTCCACTTGCGACCGCCCTCTATACTACCGTTGATGTTCTCCAATACGGTGCTGTCCTCGAAGCGTAGAACACCTCCCATGTTGGCCGTTCCGATCCGGTGGTTGTTTTGCGGCTCGAAGCCGTTGTCCGCCCGGAATGTCGGGCTCCGTTCACGGTAGTCACCCCCAAACCAGTAGTTGGCCGTACTGCGGTTGATCCGGGCGTAGAGACCGTGGCCCCAGAACGTCTCGCCATCGAGCCCGTTGGTGTGCACGCCGTCGAATCGCGTCTCGTTGAACGCGCTATCCGTCAGGGCGAGGTTGAAGACTTCCTGTGTGCGTGTTGCCATCACCTGGAAGCGAAAGGCGTTGCTGGCGGAAAACCGGATCCTGCCGTCGACACCGGCCAGCGATCCCGATCCGCCGCCTCTGAAACGCCGGTCGGTCGCAATCAAACCCAAGTGCGATTGTTCCCCGAGGTCGTGTCTCGCGCGCAGGATGTTGGAATAGCTCTCACCGTTGGCGACGAACGCGCTCCCCTCCTCGAACGGTAGAATGATCACGGAATGATCGTCCCGGGCAGATAGAAATGCGGCGCTGTTCGATCCCCGTCGCCAGGTCACCTTGCCGGCCACCATCGGATCGTTGACCGACCGCGTGTACACGGCGTCAAAGTACGTATTGAATAGATCGCTGCCCTCCTGAAAGAAGGGCCGCCGCTCGGGGTAAAAGAGCGCGAACGTCGTATTGACGTCGATCTGAGCGGCATCCGCTTCCACCTGGCTGAAGTCCGGGTTAACCGTTGCCTCGGCGGTCAGCTCGGACGAGAAGTCGTATGCGACACCCAGCGAGACGTCGCCCTTGGCGACGCCGTTTGCGAAATCGCCGTCCGAGTCCATCACGCCGGCCTGGTACCCGACGACGGCGGGCAGTACATCGAGACCCGTACCCGGTTTGATGCCCCTGATACCCGTGACCGTCCCCCACTGACACGGCCAGCAGTCCTCGTCGCGGTCGTAGGCCGCCCACGAGTACTGGTACCGTACCTCGCGCGGACGGTTGCGCCAGAAATCGACGCGCCACGCCTGCTCGTGGGTCCCCGGAAACCGGAGTCTCGTGTACGGTATCGCCATCTCGACCACCCACCCGAAATCCGTGATACGGCCTGCTGTGTCGAAGATCATATCGTAGGTAATGTCCTCGCCCTGAGCAGACGAGAAGAGGAGGTCTCCGGGGATGCCGTAGGGGTTGGAAGCGAGCTCGTAGGCGAGCGTGGCCTCGCCGTAGGTGTCGAGACACAGGATCACATAGTCGTCGGAGAATATATCGTCCCGCTCGCAGAATGAGGCCCGGACCTCGCGGGGGTTGTCGTAGCAGATCCAGGCCACGTAGAGGTTGGCGTCGTCGTACGTAATGAGAACCCTGGTGTCGACGTCGGGTTGGGTCTGGTCGCCGGGGTTGTGCTCGGCGAAGTTCTCTGCGACGGCGGCCCCACTCCAGCCGGGATCCTGCAATTGCCCATCGATCTTGATCTCACCAGCGGCGGGGGATATCTCGAGTTTGGGATGATAGACAGGAGTGTATTCGTCCTGGGCGACGCAAGCGGACGCGAAGTAAACGACGCAAGCTACTGGTATGACACCTGTTACAAATCTGCCAAAACGGGTCCAATTCGCGCGCAATGCTGCTCTCCCCTTCTGCCACATCGCAGCCGCGAGGACGATTGCACCGGGTCATGGGCGGGCGGGCCTCGTCTATTTTGTACGAACCCAAGGGGAAAGAGTTGCAGCAGTTGGTACCCCGAACTGGCTTTGCTCGAGGACGCGGGTATAACGAGGATCCCGCTGGGTTTTTCATCGACGGAAATACGATTTCGATCAGCTCGCGTCGCGAATGCTCAGACTGATCCGTCCGCGCTCGAGATCGATCTCCATCACCCGAACGCGCACGTTCTGTCCAACGTGCAGGACATCTGCCGGGTCCCGCACAAAACGATCGGCGATCTTGCTGACATGCACAAGACCGTCCTGATGTACGCCGATATCGACGAATGCGCCGAACTGCGTCACGTTGGTAACAACGCCGTTCATCACCATATCCTTCTTCAAGTCTTCAATGCTCTCGACACCTTCGAGGAATTCGACCACCTCGAAATCATCTCTGGGGTCACGCCCGGGCTTCTCGAGTTCTTGAACGATATCCTCCAGGGTGTAGAGTCCAACCGTATCGTCGATGTAAGCCTTGATATCGATTGCGCGGACCGACTTGCTGTCCCCGATGAGTTGATCGACCTTGCGACCCAAATCGGATGCGATCCTCTCGACCAGCGCATATCGCTCAGGATGAACCGCGGAGTCGTCCAGCGGATTGTCGCCCTTCACGCGAAGAAAGCCGGCTGCTTGTTCGAAGGTCTTCTCACCGAGGCCGGTCACCTTCTTGAATTCCTTGCGGTCCCGAAAGCGTCCGGAAGCATCCCGGTAGGCCACGATACCCTTGGCAATTCTACTGCTGATACCGGACACGTATGCGAGCAATGCGGATGATGCCGTGTTAACGTCCACGCCGACGTTGTTCACACAGGATCGAACGACAGCGTCGAGCTTCTGCTTCAAGAGTTTCTGGTCGACGTCATGCTGATACTGCCCCACACCGATCGACTTGGGATCGATCTTGACAAGCTCGGAGAGCGGGTCCTGCAGGCGGCGGCCAATCGAAACCGCACCGCGGACGGTCACGTCGTGGTCGGGGAGTTCCTCGCGTGCGATCTCGGAGGCCGAGTACACCGAGGCCCCGGACTCGTTTACGGTGAGGCCTTTGACGCTGGGGCGCGACGTTTTCAGGTAACGCGTCACAACCGCCAGCGTTTCTCTGCCGCCGGTCCCGTTGCCCACGGAAACGCCTTCAATATCGGAAAACCTCTCGAACCACCGATCAAACGCCTTCTCGGTACCTGCCACGTCCTCACGCGGCGCCGTGGGATACACCACGCCGTGATCGAGTAGCTGTCCGGTCGGTCCGAGCACAACGACTTTGCACCCGGTTCGGTACCCCGGGTCGATGGCCATGACGGACCTGTCTCCAAACGGGGCCGCCATGAGCAAATCGCGAAGATTCGAGGCAAAGACATCGATCGCAGCGGTGTCCGCCTCGAGTTTCAACTCTGCCCGGATCTCGGTCTGCAGCTGAGGCCCGAGAAGACGATCGTAAGCGTCCGCCGCCGCCTCGTGTATCTGATCGGCCCAGATAGAGGCGCGGCCGCCCAGGACGCCATCGCTCAACAAGGAACGGGCGACCTCGACGTCCGGCGTGATGCGGCATGTCAGGAAGCCTTCTTTCTCGCCTCTCATAATGGCGAGAAACCGATGCGATGGGATACGCAGGAGGGCTTCGCTGAAATCGTAGTAATCCGTGAATTTGCTCTTCTCTTGCGCCTTGCCTCGCGCAGCGCGGGACTCGATGACCCCTTTCTTCCAGGTCAGATCTCGGACTCTCGCCCGCCATTCGGCGTTCTCTGTAATCCGTTCCGCGACGATATCTCGCGCCCCTCGAAGCGCGTCCTCTGCGGAGTCCACGCCTTTGTCCGGGACCACAAAGTCACCCGCGATCGCCAGCGGATCGCCGGCCACGTCACCCTGAGCCCACATGCGATCCGCCAGAGGCTCGAGGCCCTTCTCCTTCGCCATCGTCGCCCGAGTCCGGCGCTTAGGCCGGTATGGCAGATACAGGTCTTCCAGATCCGCTCGGGTTGTCGTTGCGACGATGGCAGCGTGAAGCTCGGGGGTGAGTTTGTCCTGCTCGCTGATGCTGTCGAGGACGACCTGTTTGCGATCATGAAACGCGCGATGGAACTCGAGACGTTCCATCGTTTTTGCAATGGTTGCATCCTCCGCGCCACCCGTCGCTTCCTTTCGGTAGCGTGCGATAAACGGCACCGTGCACCCCTCATCGAGCAAGCCGATCACCGCGGCGGCAGACCCGCGCGCGACCTCGAGCTCGGAAGCTATGATCCCCGCAAAGTCGGGTTCTGGAAGTTTGACGGATGGTTGTGTCATGCTTTCGATTTCCGCCCGCTCAGGCGACGACAGAGTTCTTCCTGTTTGGGTGTTGATGGATAGGTTCTACAAACTTGCGGTCTTGCTTCGTATACACCACAAGAATATCTGCCATTATTCTCTTCTAAGAAAAAGCAATCTCCGTTTTCTTGAAAATCCATAAAGTATTCTTCAACTGCGTTCCCTTTTTGGTTTGCAAACACATCCCAACGTAATCCTGTCGCTTGTTCTAACACCCTGATGTCATTTTTCGATAATTCTACATAAGGGTACTTTTTGCAGCATTGACCACATTGCTGACATATCTCGCCTAATATAACAGTTTCCAAAACTCGCGCCATCCTCCAGGTTAGTGCTTTACACAAATTGGAATAATTATCGAGCTCGCGGGGTGCCTGTCAGTTCCTTTCTAACTAATGAAAACTGACCTTACCCCTTACTTGTGTTTCAGACTATGTGACTGTGCTTTGCAGCAAGGCCATCTTGATGCGTAGAGAGGTTATCAACTCGCCGATTCCCGTTCAACGTTCATCACGACAACTTGAGCGGCAGTAGACATAACCACTTGGTACATAACAAGTTGGTGCCACGAGACGATTTTGCTCGAACATTTGTCGCCACTTTAGCCGCGTGAAAGACCATGTTAACCGCTCAGTTGGCCTGTGTTGAGAAGAAAGACGGCATTGCCCGTGTCATTCGGGATGCGTTTGTCCTATAATCCCTCTCATGAGACGCGTTGGTGTCCTGCCAGTTTGTCTTGTGATTCTCGTCGCCGGCATGGCCATGGCGGATGCACCGGTCCCCGTCGCGCTCAGTGACAGGATCGGGCTCGAGATCGACCGCCAGGAACGGGATGACTACGGTCTCTTCCCCGACATCGCGGGGTTTCGTAGCGCGCAGATCTTTCGCGTATCTACCGACAAATACCGTGTTGACTACACGTTCGACGATGGTGGAGATATCGAGAACAGCTCGAGAACGGTAACGGCGGAGACCTTCGAGAACACCCGCCTACACGTGAAGGTGGCCGAGGCCTACATGGATACGCGCGAGCGTGCAGGTGAGAATATCGAAGCGCTCGTTATCTATCAGATGGCGCTGCGATATTCGATCGACCACCGTTACGAGACTACGGTGAGCCTTCTCGAAGAGCTCCAGCAGAACTACCCCGCCCAGTTCGATTCGCTCGGCGCCGCCGAGCTCATCGATAACGCGCGCCAGCTTGCCGGCTCGCAGGCCGTGCTTTCCGAACCTCAGTCTCTTATCGATATCAGCGGACGAACTCGGGCGTATATTTTCTCCGGCTTCTACGGGCTGTGGCTCAGTATCGCCATACCGGCAGCGCTCGAAGCGGACTCTGAGGAGGCCTATGCCTTGTCGCTGCTCACCATCCCCGCCCTGTCGATCCTCGTGGCCAACAGGGTGATGAAGGGGCGCAACGTCACGCGTGCCGATGCAAGCTTGATCAGTGCCGGAGCATCGCTGGGAACGTGGCAGGGGTTGGGTTGGGCCGGGCTCGCCGACACCGATGGCAACGCTGTTGTTGGCGCCGGAGTAGCCGGTGGACTGGCTGGCATCGGTCTCGCCGGCATCATCAACCACTCCACGACTCTCACCACTGGCCACGCCGACTTGATCGGTTCCGGCATATGGTGGGGCGCCTGGTTCGGTCTGCTGGCGGCGATGCTCGCCAACGTGGACGACGGAGACGATGTTTTGAGAAGCATGCTCATCGGCAGCGATGTGCTCGTTTTGGGGGCCGCGCTGGGCGCGAGAAACACGACACTATCACGCCGACGTGTCCGTTTTATGAATCTCGGAGGCGTCCTGGGCGGCGTTGCCGGCGTGGGGATCCTGTTGCTGGCACAACCCGACGACGAGCAATCCGTCGCCACGATTCTCGGCGCCACGAGCATCGCCGGCGCCTGGCTTGCGCTGCATGCCTCGCGGGAAGAAGCGTCGGTACAAACCTCTCAGCACACACCGGCGCATACAGGCAAATGGGACCTTCGCCCCAACGTTGAACTTCGTTTGGTGGGCCGCGGAAGAGAAGTCCAGCGCATTCTGCACTTCGGTTTCACTGCATCGTTCTGATCCCCTGCTTCGTCAGGACCCGCTTTCCCGGTGTGGCCAACGCCACGAGCGCACCTCGAGCCAAGTACGTGTGTTCAATTGATGCAGTTGCATTATGTCCGCCGTCGTCGGCTGCTGCCATCCGCTGGCCCGTATAGGCTTTTGGGTAGATACGGGCCTATCGCGGGCCTGCACACGGTGTGTACCGCAAACGAACGAGCACTACAGGAGCCCATCTGACGACACGAAGGTGACTAACCAGAGCAAGGACATGGGGGAAGTTGTTGTGAAGAATGGTGCCCCCGAGACGATTCGAACGTCCGACACCCGGTTTAGGAAAGCGAATG
>CBDVBZ010000036.1:0-27848 GCA_965372355.1 uncultured bacterium
GTGGAGGCGGCGGGAATCGAACCCTTGTTGCCCCTAAACCCTAACCCGATGATGGTGCACAATTTCGGCTTCTACGACATAAAAACTATCGACTTACCGCGCCGTTTCGAGTCCCCTGGAGTCCCCCCCAGTCTTGGAGATATTTTGGAGACGGCGAAACACAGGTGACGCCAAAAGGTGTTCGTTTTCTACGTGACTGGGCACCTCCGGGCGCGGCTCGTATATGCGTGCAGCTCGGTGGCCCACCTATGCACGCCCGGGTGCCTTACTCGATATCAATTACAACCTCGTGCAATTGTCCTTCGGTGAACTTGAATTTTCCTTTGTCTTCATACTCGCGGTTCACAGGCATACCCTCGTCCCTGCCAACATCGAAGGTTTCATGGGCGGTATAGGACCCATAGACGGTTGCCTTGATGTCCATCTCCCCGACTTTTTTGTCGTTGATAAACAGTTCAACCGTTGAGGGCCCGTTCAGTCTGGCCTCTTTCATGGTGTGCTTCAGCGTGATCTTGAGATCGCCGTAGGGAATCTTTGCCCCTTCGAAGTCGTGCCAGTAGAGGCCCAGAGTGGAGTAGCTGTAGCGAAGCTTGCCGTCTTTGATAAACAAGGTTTGTCCGCCCATGCGGTCGCCAACCGCATAAATCACTCCTTCGGTCGTCTTGTCGGCAGTGATCCGGGCGTTCACCTCGTAGTTGGCCGACTTGATGTTTGGCCCCGCCAGATCAGGAACACGGTACACGTTGGTGGTGAGCTCCCAGTGTTTCTTGGCGACAGCCTGTGGATTCGATTCGGGCTGCAATGATCTGCCCAGTGATCCCCCCACCGGGGATACATCGTATTTTTCCGCTTCATCCCAGAAGAGCTTTTCCAGCTCCTTTACTTTTTGCGGGTACTCTTCAGCCACATTGACCGATTGAGCCGGGTCTGAATCTATATTGTATAGCTCCCATTCGGTGTTGAGCGGATCGAAATTCGCCAGGGCGCTGGGATCGACCGACCAGGGAATGCGGTAGGGTTTTCCTGCTAGAGTCCACCCTTCGTGATAGATGCCCATGAATCCTAGCATTTCAAAATACTGAGTGGGATGGTTGGTCTTGGCCTTTGGCTGATCCCAGGCATACACCAACGACTTACCTGGCCGCTCCTTCACCTTTTGTCCATTGACATAATCGGGTTGAGGCACCCCGGTGACTTCAAGGATGGTGGGGACGATATCACTGACGTTTTGGAACTGCCTTCTCCATTCTCCTCCGGCCTTGATCATCTTTGGATAGCGGATGGCTGTTGCAGAAACGGTCCCTCCAAAATGGGAGGCCATTTGCTTCGTCCACTGGAATGGAGTTGAGGTTGCCCAGGCCCACGCCACTGAAAAGTGATTGGCCAGATGAGGGCCGCCCCATTCTTCGAGACCGCCATACTGCTCGAGCAGCTCCAGTTGCTGATCCATGGTCAGCGGCGGGAAACCATTCTGCATCAACAGCTCTGAAAAAGTGCCGGTGGGTGTTCCCTCGGCGGTTGCGCCATTATCAGCCGTCAGATAGATCACCAACGTGTTGTCCAATTCCCCCATTTCCTCGAGGCGATCAATCACCCGGCCTACGTGGTGATCCACATGCTCCAGAAACGCGGCATTGATTTCCATCTGCCGCGACAGATAGGCTCGACCCTCTTCGCTGAACGATTCCCAGGCGGGAATGGTTTCCGGCCGCGGGACCAGTTTCGTGTCTTCCGGGACCAGTTCCAGTTTCTTCTGGCGGGCGAGCACTTCTTCGCGATACGCGTCCCACCCTTGATTGAATTGTCCCTTGTATTTATCGCGCCAGTCTTCGGGCACTTGAAGAGGCGCATGGATGGCACCGGGCGTGTAATAAATAAAAAAGGGCGCATCCCTCAGGCCCTTCCAGTTGTCGAGCCATTCAATAGCCTTGTCAGCCATGTCGTGTGATAGGTGGTAGGGGGAGCCGTCGGCAGTGGTTTTCGGGGTTTCGATCGCTGTGTTGTTTTCATAAAGCAACGGATGGAACTGGTTGGTTTCACCGCCGAGGAATCCATAGAAATACTCGAAGCCCCACATGCCGGTTGGCCAGGCTTGAAACGGACCCACAGGAGACGCTTCCTCCATGGGGGTGTTGTGCCATTTGCCAAAGGCCGCTGTGGCATAGCCGTTCTCAGTAAGGACTTTGGCAATGGACGGTGTGCTGTAGTCCATTTGCGAGTTGTAGCCCGGGTAACCCGAGGCAAATTCGGATATGATCCCGGTTCCGATGGTGTGAATATTGTAGCCGGTGAGCAATGAACCACGCGTGGGCGAACAAACCGCCGCCACCGACATGTGCGTGTAGCGTATGCCCTCGTCACCGATTCGATCAAAGGTGGGTGTCTTCATGGCACCACCATACGATCCGGCGTTGGAATAACCCGCATCGTCCAGCATGATCACCAGGACATTGGGAGATCCTTTCGGGGCTTTCTTGGGTCCAACAAAATAGGGCTTGGAGTCTGCCAGTGTCTTACCCTGAACCCCTTTCCATTCTTGCAGCTTGTAGGGAATCGCGTTTTCTTTCCCGCTCTTTTGCTGGGCAATAGCCTGGCTACAGAACACGGCAAGAAGCATCGTAATGAACGACACAACGGTACTTGTTGTTTTCATTTGTCTTCCTTTCATAGTGAATCTCCATGTATTCCGAAGTCTGTCGTGTGAAGATTATCAAACGCATCCAATGGACGCAATAGCAGACCTCGAAAGCGCAACTCGGCATTTGCCAATGGGTTTGTAAATCGATCGGAATATGTTGTAAGTCGTCAAGCACAATGAGACACTTGCTGCCAAAAACTAATAGATACTCTCCCTCAGTTCTGCCGGTCTGATCGGCTCTTCCTGCTTCACCTTCAGCCCCAGATTCTCACGCCGACGACGGTTCGCGAAATCGGAGTCGGAGTGGATTATTCACGAGGATGACTCGTTACGCATCGTGCCGCAAAATCTGTGGGATCGGGTCCGTGCACAACGTGATGAAGTTCGAAGGATGTGGCCCGGGGGCACAGGGAAAAGAGGTTTCTCAAAGAAACAGGGTGGCCGTCAGAAGCATTTCCCTACGCATTTGCTCTCGGGCACGATGACTTGCGCGACATGCGGGGCCACAATCGCACAGGTGAGTGGTAAAGCAGGCGGTTACTACGGGTGCCTGGGAGCGGCAAAGGGCGCGTGCGACAACAAAATGCTAGTCAGGAGAAAGCTGGTCGAAAACGTGATCGTGGGTGCTGTGAGTGACGGGTTGTCCACGCCCAAACACATCAGACAAGTTCTCAAGCGGGTCGAGCACGAAGTCGCGAAGCTCTATTCCAACGTACCTGAAACCATCCGCTTGAAAGAAACCGAACTCGCAGCCGAGGAACGGCGGCTCGTAAACTTTGTCGAGTTCATCGGCGAGGGCCGGGGTAGTCTTGCACTGGCTAAGGCACTCAGGGAGACCGAACGCAGAGTCGAAGCACTGAAAGCTGAACTCACAGGCCTTTGCCGCGGCCGCGAGAAAGTGTTTCAAACCCCACCGCTGGAATGGGTCGAAGAGCGTCTGTCCACGCTGAAGGGTGTCCTGGAACTCCGAACCGAGCAGTCGGCATTGTTGTTGAGAAACCTTCTCGGACCTATTCGCCTCGAGCCAACCAAGGGCGACATCGGCCGACCTTATTACCTCGCAAGGACTTCCATCAATAGCCTGGCCATAATGGAACCGCCGCCTCAGAAAGGCGGCGGTCCGGACGATAGTTCGAATTCATTGCGTTGGTGGAGGCGGCGGGGCATCGTCCCGCGCCCGGAGACAGATCCACGCAAGCGTCTACGTGTGGTGTTCGTGGTTTGATCCCGCCTGGGCGTCAACCAACATGGTATACAACGGATTACGGCCGTGCCCGAACGAGCCGCGCCTTCGTGTCGTAGAGAAAGCGCAACCCTTTGAGGGTCCGTATGCCGAACCACGTGAGAAGGCTGCCGTCCATTCGTAGCGTCGAAGCCGTCACACCGCGCTCGCTCAAGAAACGATCCATCTCCTCTTTGTCCTGCTTGCCGAACTCGTATGGCTCGCTGGGGAGGATAATGACCTCGGGTTGTTTCTCGACAACCGCATCGAGCGTGGTCTCGGGGTAACGGCCATCCGCTTCCGCGAAGACGTTGACGAACCCGACGCGATCGAGCAGCGTGCTCACGTAGCTGTCCGGTCCGACGGCCATCCACGGGTCGCGCCAGATCATGCACACCGTACGGAGCGGGGGACCGGCAATCGACGGTTCCATCGATTCCAAAAAAAAGTTGCAGGAGGAGGCAAGCTCCGAGGCGCGTTCCTGCGCGCCGGTCAGGACACCGAGATCGAGAATCATTTTGATCGCCTGCTCGACCGTCTTCGGATAGGTGACAAACACGGGATACGACTCACGGAGCTTTTCGATCTGGTGTTTGCGGTTTTCCTCTTTGTTGGCGATGATCAGGTCCGGCCGGGCGGCGTCGATCTCCTCGAACGAGAACCCCTTGGTCCCGCCAACCTTGCGGATATTCTTGACCACGTCCGCGGGATATACGCAGTAGTTCGTAATCCCAACCAGGCGGTCCCCGGCGCCTAGACCGATCACCGTCTCGGTGACGCTGGGTACGAGCGAGATAATTCGCCCCGGCACCGCGTCGAGCGTCAGCTCGTCGCCGAGGTCATCGCGAATACTGATCTGGTCTCCTGACACCATGCAGACTCCTCACTCCTCGATCTTTGGACGCGTCCGGTCTCTGTAATGCTGATTGAGCCTGTCCTGGAAGGGCTGCGTCCGAAGGACGGCAGCTTGTCTTGCAAGGGCTCCAATCGGCATATGTAACGCCTGTCGTGGAAGGGTTGCCCACAGGCCGACGTTACATTATATAATGAATGCGATAACAATAGAAACTCTCCCTGCGGCACAAACAAGCCGCTCCCAAGGAACACACGATGAGCCAGCCCTCGATGGAAGATCAGCTCAAAGAAAAGGTCACACGCCTGCCTCGCGAGCCGGGGGTCTATCTGTTCAAAGACGCCAAGGGGCAGATCATCTACGTGGGCAAGGCCAAAGAGCTGCGCACACGCGTGCGCAACTACTTCCGCGAGGGCGGCGACGGGCGTCATCAGATCCAGTTTCTCGTGCAGCGTCTGCGTGATCTCGACTACATCGTGACCGAGACCGAGCAGGAAGCCCTGATTCTGGAAAACAATCTCATCAAGAAACACCGGCCGCGCTACAACGTGTTCTTGAGGGACGACAAGACGTATGTCAGCATTCGTTTCAACACCGACCACCCGTTTCCGAGGCTGACCGTTGTCCGCAAGCCGCGCAAGGACAAGGCGCGGTACTTCGGTCCCTATGCGTCCGCGGGATCGGTTCGCGCCACACTGCGGATGCTCGGCCGGATCTTTCCGATGCGGACGTGCAGCGATGCGGAACTCAGCAATCGCAGGCGCCCCTGTCTCTACTATTACATCAAACGCTGCCCGGCGCCGTGCGTCGGCAAGGTGGACCCGCAGGAGTACCAGGATGCTGTGCGCCGGGTCACAATGTTCTTGAAGGGACGCGGTGAAGAGCTGGTCAAATCACTGAAGGACAAGATGGATCTCCAATCGGCGGAGCGGCAATACGAGGCGGCCAGACAAACGCGCGACCAGCTCTACGCCGTCCGGCGCACACTGGAGAAACAGGCGATTACAACGCCCAAGGAATCGCGGCGCGATGTGTTCGGGACCTGTCGTGAGAAAGATAGAATGGTGATCCAGTGTCTCTACATAAGGGACGGCAAGATGACCGGCGGCGATTCCTACTATTTCGACAACGCCAACCTCAGCACCAGCGTACATCTGTCGTCTTTTCTCAACCAGTTCTACCAGAGGGGCGCAGCGGTGCCGGCCGAGATTCTCGTCTCGGATGACGTGGATGGCAGGGATGCGCTCGAGGCGTATCTCGCCGGTCGTCGCGAAGCATCGGTCAGAATAAAAACTCCAAAACGTGGGGAGCTCAAGCGGCTCGTCGACCTGGCAGTCAAGAACGCAAAGCACGTTCTGCAGGATCGCGGTGCCGTGGGGCGCAATACCGAGATTCTCGAGGAGATGCAGGACATGCTCGAGCTCGAGACGTATCCGCGGCGAATCGAGTGTTTCGATATCTCCAACTTTCGGGGACGCGAGGCGGTGGCTTCACAGGTAACATTTATCGACGGTGAGTCGGCGAAGACATTGTACAGACATTACCGCGTGCGAACCGTCGAAGGATCGGATGACTACGGTATGATGAAGGAAATACTCGAACGACGAATCGCGCGCGGGATCAAAGAACATAATCTACCCGATCTACTCGTGGTCGACGGAGGGCGAGGGCAACTCAACGTGGCTCGTGGCGTTATCGAACGTCTGGGTGTCGAGGACATCGACGTGCTCGGCATTGCCAAGGTCCGCGTGGAGGGCGGCAAGCGTCGGGTGCGGGACAAGGAGCGGATCTACTCACCGCTCCTCTCCGAGCCGCTTCTTCTCGAGGGCGGTTCCGAGGCGCTCTATCTGCTGCAGCGGATCCGGGACGAGGCCCACCGGTTCGCCATCACCTACCATAAGCTGTTACGTAGCAAGAAGTTCGAGGCGTCCACCCTCGATCTGGTCCCCGGCGTGGGCCCGGTTCTCAAAAAGCGCCTCCTGGCCGCCTTCGGGAGCATCGACGCGATAAAACGGGCCAGGGTGGTGGAACTGGCGTCTATTCAAGGAATTTCGGGTGATCTGGCGGCTAGGATCAAGGAGTTTCTAGGGTTGCGGTCTTGACACCCTCTGGTGATCTACCTATTATGAATCAGCAACCGAAGTCGCTCAGAGGTTACCCCGCCTTTTTTCGGTCCCCCACATTAAGATGCAACTGCATGATTTAGCATATTCTGTTATGCTGCTGAGATTGTGGCCCGTCGATCAGTGACACGATAGGAGGTCGGAGTTGGATAGGTTCATTCAGAAGATGGTTCTGACGGTTGCAGCAACGGCCCTCGGCATTGTGTCATGGGGTTGTGAGGAAACAACTCCACCAGAGCCCCCGCCTCCACCCCCGCAGATTTCCTTCGAGGTCTTCAATCTGACTGCAGGCGATGATGCCCATCGTCTGCCGGACAATCAAGTCTACGATGTGTTTGTCGACAGCCAGGATCGGGTCTGGTTTGCCCACGATCAGGGCGTGAGCGTGAAGCAAGGTGCGAACGACATCCATACGTTTGGCCTTCTCAAACCGAACGGGACCGAGTCGGGTCTTCCCAACCGTCTCGTTCGCGCGGTCGGCGAGCTGAATGGCAGGATCTATGTGGGTACATGGGGTGGTGGTGCGGCAGTGCTGGATGAGAGTGATTCGACATGGACAGCACTCCTCGTGGATGCCGCCGGCGACACCGGTCTGGTCGACCCGAGAGTGTCCGCTATCGTGACGAAAGTATCGACCGACACGACGTTGTGGTTCGGCACCGTCAGCGGCGCCAGTGAGTACCGCGACACGCCGGGGCTGACAGACCGCCAGCGATGGACCAATCAAACGTCCAAGATGGGTTTTGGGCGCGTTGTATCACAGATGTACTTCGTCCCGGGGACGAGCCGTGGTGACGAGGTCTGGATCGCGACCAAGGACGGCGGCATCACGGTCGTTCGTGCGTCGAACTGGACTCGTTACACGGCGGGCACAACGGGGCTTCCTCAGGACGATGTAAACGGACTTGCGTACAGTGCGACCAACGATCTGGTCTGGACGGCTCTGGCAACCCAGTGCGTCGCCTCCGTCGATGTGGATGCCTCGACCTGGACGCATCTGACGACCGTCAGCGGTTTTGCGAGCAACCTGGCAGCGGGTGTGGCGATAAGGGATGATAGCGGTACAGAGGAGCTGTGGGTTGGCACGCAGACCGGTCTCTCCGTGCGAAGAGTAGGGACAACAACGACGATCATCAACTACATCAAGGGCAGCGGTCTCCCCGCGGAACGCGTTCGCACGCTCCGCGCGGATAGGAACGGCGAGATCTGGGCCTGCTTTATTGATGCAGGCGCCGCGCGTGTCGACACGTACCAGAAGTAATCAGATCTCCAGAAACTTCGGAAACCGCGTCAGGTTCTCGATCCCCGACTTTGTCACCAGGACTGTGTCTTCAATGCGTACGCCGCCGTGCGGATAGTAGTACAGTCCCGGCTCAACGGTCACAACCATTCCCTTTTCCAGCGTCAGGTTATTGATCGCGATCCGTGGTGGCTCGTGAATATCCAGGCCGAGCCCGTGAACGGTCCAGTGGATAAAACCCTGCATCCGGACGTCTTTCTCACCGGTGACAAAGCCTCTTTTCTTGAATAATCTGACGATGTCACCGTGCACCTTGCGGGTCTTGATGCCGTGCTTGATCGCCCTCAGCCCCAACATGTGCCCGTCGTAGACCGTCCGGTACATTTCCTTGATCAGATCCGACGCTTTTCCTCGAACCACCGTTCGCGTCATGTCGGCAAAATAGCCGGTCTTCTCGGAGCGTGGGAAGACATCCATTATGATGGGCTCGTTCGCGCGAATGAGCCCCGAGCCCCGATCGTGAGGATCGCAACCCTGTTTGCCAGGCGCGACAATCGTGCCGGTCGGTATAAAGCCCTGGGCGAGACACGTCGTGTCGATAATGCTGCGAAGCGCCTCCGCGGTCAGCCGCTTGCCCTTATAGACGAGGTAACCGCTCTTTATCTTGCTCGCCTTGAGCGCGTCCATGGCGGCACGCAATCCTCTCTCGGTCGCGCGAAACGCTTTTTTGATCTCCGCGATTTCGTCGGGACGTTTGTAGATACGTTCGGGGAAAAAAGGATCGGGTAGCGGTGTGAGACGGATCTTGAGCTTTCGCATTTTGTCCGCGATGCCAAGCGGAAATCCCGCCGGCACTGCGGCACTGCGGATACCAAGGTCCTTGAGAACGGTGACCAGAATTTCGGCAACATCCGGTGTCTTCTTGAATTTCTTCTTGGCTAGTTCCGTGTAGCTTGTGAGTGAGTGCACCTTGTGTGCCGTCGATTGCGCGCGGGCACGATCGATCTCGAGATCACTCATGACGAGGTGTCGTCTACCCGCAGCTGTCCGGATAAAGATAAACGGGTCGGGAACGGACAGCTTCGTTGCGTAGAGAATGTCTGAGCTCGTTTCACTATCTGCGTAGATAAGGATGTTTTTGCCTTTGTGCCGGATTCTGAACAAATTGTTCATTACGAGTCCTTTCGCGGCGGGGATGTAACGCACACGTCGTCTGCCACAGGTTTGTTGTTCAATCTGCTTATGATGTCAATTTTGCTTTTGATTGTAAAGTCGAAAAGCGTTATGCTCCCTGTTCTGGGCCGGCCGCTTGAAAACTCGGATTTCTCTCACGACGGTCTCATCCATCTCATCCATCGCTGACAACGGGGGGCTCCATGCGAATCGATTTGCACATGCATTCAACATTCTCCGACGGCAACCAGACGCCGACAAGGCTCGTGGAAATGGCGGCAGAGAAGAAGCTTGCCGCTATTAGTCTGACCGACCACGATTCCGTCGACGGTCTGTCGGAGGCGATTCGTGCGGGGGGTGAGCACGGTGTCGAGGTGGTCGCCGGTGTGGAGCTGAGCTGCGAGTACCGCAGCCGCGATCTGCATGTCCTGGGCTACGGTGTTGATCCGCATGACGAGGTGTTCCGGGGTGCGTTGGATAAGTTCTGCGAGACGCGGCATAAGAGAGGTATAAAGATCATTGAGAAGCTCAACGCACTGGGCATCAACATCGAGCCCGCGGAGGTTCTTGCAAAGGCGGGAGAGGGCGCGCTCGGCCGGCCACATATCGCGGCGGTTCTTGTCGACAAAGGCGTGGTATCCAGGACCGGCGAGGCTTTTGATAAGTACATCGCAGAAGGCGGCCCAGCGTATGTGCCGAAGTACAAGATGTCTCCTCCGGAGGCGATCGGTTATATACAGGCGGCAGGTGGCTTGGCGTTCATTGCTCACCCGGGCGTTTCTATGGAAAACGAGAGTGAACTGTTGGATCTCATGGATGAGGGATTCGACGGGGTTGAGGTCTACCACCCGGCGCATTCGGCGAGCCGTGCTCGCGAGCTCAGAAGGATCGCAGAGGAAAAGGGTCTGCTCATCTCGGGCGGCAGCGATTATCACGGGTTCGAGGGGCGCGACGCCGTCATGGGTACGCTGGATATCCCCTACGAAATCTGGGCGAACATTCGGGATCGGCTTCCGCAGCGCGAACAGTAGCGATGACGCGGAGCGCGTCGGCTCGACGGCCGTGGGTCCTGTCGCCGTGCCCCCAACATGGCCCGAGGAAAAGCCTCACTCGCTCCCCACAGGCCAACCCATCTCACCTAAGATTTCACGCGGTATTTAAGAAAGACTTCGTCGCCGCAGCGGCGGCATGATACGAGTTCGAGGCGAAGCTGATCTCGCTTCAGAAAACCATGTCCGTCAGCCGGTGTTGGCGCCTCTCGCCCACCGAGAATCCGCGGTGTGATCGTGATGTAGATCTCATCGACCAGGTTCTCCTTGAAGAACGAAAAGTCGAGTTCCCCCCCGCCTTCCAGGAGAACATTCCTGCATCCCCTCTTTTCCAGTTCCTCGAGGACCTTTGCCGGCCGAATGGTCCTGGACCGCAGCACGGAGATCTCGGCGACCTTCTCGAAGCGTCGGATCCGGCTTGCCGGTGCCTGAGAGGTCGTGATGATCAGCTTCTCGGTTCGGGGATGCTCGAAGAACTGACATTTCGATGGCAGATCGAGCCGCGTCGTGAGGACCACGTTCAGCGGGTGAGGGGGGCGCCCCCCGTCGACTCGCTTGCGCCGGATGTCGGCGTTCCGGACCCGGATCGCCCAGCCGTCCAGTGCAACCGTCCGCGAGCCGACGACCACCGCGTCGGCCCTCGCCCGGAGGACATCCATGATGCGCCGGTCTTCCTTGGAGCCCAAGGCGAACTTTTCCCTCCGGTAAGAGGATATTTTACCGTCGGCGGACGCCGCAACATTGACGGATACATGGGGTCTTGATCGGTATTCGGTCATAATCTCACGCAGGGCAATGGGTTAGTAATGTATTATAGCAGCCGCACCAACTTGTTGAAAGGCCTTTGGCGATCGCGCCGCGGGGTCTGAGGCATCGCCAAAGGAGGGCCCCGATGTCGCCCGGGAACGCCCGTAAAGGGAACTTTTGGCCCCCGAGACACGTAGAACACTACGTAACGCTGGCCTGACGGCAGCCCTTCCAGGAGAGGCAGACGTCCTCCGGACGCAACCCTTCCAGGGCAGGCTCAACTGGCGACGGCCGACAAGCGGCCTTTGTATACCTCGACACGTATACCTCGACAGGTATTCCGATGGAAGCAGAGCTCGGGGCACCTCCAGAATAAGTGATTACCCCCCTACTTATTCTTCCGCCCCGGGCTCTCTTCCGTCGCCGGCTGACCGGCAGCGACCGATCGAACCGGCCAAACCCTCACATCGGTTCGTGATTCCGTCCCCCATATCCCATATAGTGTAACTCGCGATGAAACCGACGCTCGTGGTCTTCCTTCACAGTCACCGCTACGACCGATTGCTCCAGGCGATGAGCCTTTTGTTGACCGCCTCGTCGATGGGGTGGCCTTGTCATCTATTCCTGTTCTATGGAGCGCTGGCCTCCTGTATGGAGGGCACGTGGGATGAGGTGAACGTGGCATCCGGCCGGGCAGATGCAGAGCCGCGCCCGGTGTGGGCGGAGAAGCTCCAGGCCCACTTCGAACAGACCGGTGGTATCTCTCTCTATGAAATGCTGAAAAAGGCTCGCGCGGAGAGCGGTGGAGTCCGCGTTTGTGCGTGCAGCGCGTCATGCAAATCGCTGGCTTTGGATCCCACACGGGTTCGAGAAATGGTCGACGAGATCGTCGGTCTACCGACGATGTTGAGGATCGCCGAAGATGCCAGACATGTGATGTACGTCTGACCGCCCGCGCATTGAGACTGCCGGTGTGAGGCTGATGGGGTCCGCGGGCAATCTAGGCGATTTTCCTCATTCGTCGTTTCAGCGTATGAATCCGCCTTCGGAGTAGCTCGTTCTTTTTCTTGTCGCTATCCGCCTGGGCTTTCTCTCGGTCGCTCCTCAGTTCAGCGATCTTCTTCTTTAGAGCATCCTTGCCAAGCGGGGCGACACCTGACTTCTTCGTTTTCTTGGGTTTGACGGCGGGTTTTTCCAGACTGAGTTTCTCGGCAATAACCGTGATCAACTCGTCCTTCTTCATGCCCGTCACACCTTTGAAGTCGTGTTTCTTGGCTTCCTCGCGAAGCTGAACAACAGTCATATTCTCAAGGGCATGATAATCCATATCAGATTCTCCTTTGGCGATGGCCCGATGTCCCTTATAATACCCCCGCTCTATCTCCCGAAGCAAGTTTCAAAATCCCCTGGGGCTCAGGTCGATGGAATGACCAAACACAGAATGTCATATCGTGTTGTTGTTCTGGTGCTCGTCGCTGTTGTCGGCTTTGCGCCCGGATGCTCGTGGCAGAAGGTCCCACCCCCTCCTGAACTCGGCGACGTCCCTCCGATCCCCGTGATCGTCGGTGTCGAGCTCACCGAATCCCCGACCACGCAGGCTTATGGATATCGCGTTGTAGAACAGTTGCAGGAGAGAAATGTTTTTCAATACATCATCTGGCCCTACAATCCCAATACCCCAGTCGATGTTGTGTTGACGCTCTCCATCGAGGGCTCGTTCGAGCAGACCAAAGGTTCAACGTTTGGATATGCAATACTCGTTGGCCTGACGTTAGGTCTTCTCGGCCCCTATCTCGGTCCCGAGACGACCGGTTCTCATCATGTGATCGCGTCGCTCGAAGCGTCGGGTGAAAAAATTGTCGAGTACGACTACCAGGTTGAAACGAAATACAGCACGGGATTGACTGCGAACAAGGACGCGGCGAGGTTCCAGGCCGTGAACGTGCAAAGTCAGAAAATCACAGTCGAGCTAACAAACCGGTTGAACGAGGATCGGGACAAAATTGAAAGTAGATCAACACCCGAGCGCGGCCGGCGTTGACATCAACCGCGCCGGACTTCACTCGTCTGCCCATGGCATCCAGTACATACGAGAGAATCTACGCCGTCATCAAACGGATCCCGCACGGTCGAGTGGCGACGTACGGACAGGTTGCGTGGCTTGCCGGGTTGACAAGTGGCGCACGACAGGTTGGCTACGCGCTGTACGCGCTGCCGCACGGACACAAAGTTCCGTGGCACCGAGTGATCAACGCGCAAGGCAAGGTCAGCGTGCGTGCGGGTTCCGATTACGACGAACTGCAGCGCGCTCTCCTCGAAGCGGAGGGCGTCGTGTTCGACGAACGCGCTCGCGTAGCGCTCGACAGATATCGTTGGGAGCCTCGCACGAGACGCCGTGGAGAGAGATCAACAGCTCGTTGACAACGCGATGAAACAATTCCCCGAGAATGCGCACCCCGAGATTCGCTATCCCACCCGGTGGAAGTACACGGTGATCGGTTCTGACCGCGAAGAACTCGAGGCGGCGATCGCCGAGGTAGTCGAAGAGAGAAGCCACAAGGTGTCGTCCTCGAATATGAGTTCGAAAGGCCGCTATTTCAGTCTGACGCTCGAGCTCACTGTGCTCAGCGAGGACGAGCGAGAAACGATCTTTGGCCGGCTTCGAGACCACCCTGCGGTCAAATACGTTCTCTAGTCGCCGGCGTCACCTTCGTGGCAACCCGAGGCTCCGAAATCAACGATCAAAGCTCCCCCGCAGGGTCGCCGGACGGCGTTTGGCGAGACCCCATAAGCAGTTATCCCGGTTGGATACCGGGTATGTATACGGAAAAGTTAATTGTTTCACAAGCGGATTTTGCTGGCGGCGGGAATGGTCAGATCATATATTCTCTTCGACAGACATAAGATTAGGAAGCCGGTATCGTCTTTTCGCCTCCCTTCCTGGAATGAGTAGTCGGTACTACTCTCCTCCGTTTCGTGCTCATGTGCCGAGTTACCTCCCTGGTGAAAAGCGATACCGGTTTTTTATGTCCTCTTTTCTCCTCCACTTGTTGTAAAATCAACTCATATAACGCTGACCTGTGAAGGCATCCCTTCCAGGACAGGCGTTACATATGCCGATTGGAGCCCTTCCAGGACAGGCTGACGGTCCTCCGGACGCAGGCCTTCCAGGACAGGCTCAATCATCATCTTTCCTGCAAGGGTACTGACGGATCGTAATGTTGATGGGAGGGGCAGTATGATCTACTACGATTTCGTTTCCGGATCCATAGTTGGCGACGCCCTGATCGCGGCGAGCGACAAAGGCCTGTGCGCGGTGATGTTCGGGCGTCGAACAAAGAAGGGCTTTGTAAAACAACTAATGAAGAAGTTTCCCACGGAGCCGGTTCAGCGTCGTCCACGCTTCATGAAGCTGTACCGGGAGGAGCTCAAAGACTACTTCGCCGGTAAGCGTACCAAGTTCACACAACCGATAGACTTGAAAGCCGTCCGCGGGCCGTTTCAGCGCAAAGTGCTGCGGCGTCTTGCCCGGTTGCCGTTCGGACGAGTGATCAGCTACGGTGAGCTTGCGGAACGTGCCGGGTCACCCCGTGCGGCGCGTGCCGTGGGCGCGGCGATGGCAGCCAATCCGTTGCCCGTTGTTATCCCGTGCCACCGTGTCATCGAGTCGCGCGGCAACCTCGGCGGCTACACCGGTGGTCTGTCCAACAAAAAGAAACTCCTCGCACACGAGGGCGTCCTGACACGGTCGCTCAGTCTCTAGCTGCTGACTTTAGTTGCTGGCGCTTTGCGCCGCGGTGTCGGTGGAGTAGATGGCCATGTTGACGCGAGTCGGCAAACCGTAGTGGAGTTTCACCGCGTTTACCTCATCGTCGGAGATGTCATCCGGCAGGGGTTGTCCCCCGTGCATGATGAACACTTCGAAGTCGATATGGCCGAAGCGGATCGTGTGCCCGAATTCGTGGAGTATAACCTTATAAAGAAAAGCGGCTCCCGCGGGCTGGGCGTTATTGCGGATCCATATCTCATCCATGATGGGATGTGAATCCGCTCCGACGGTGTGATGCGTGACGCCGATCAACCTGGGCATGTCTTCCTCAGACCTGAATACGAGGACGATGCCGGTATCCGGTTTCGAATCGACGAATGTGAACAGCGGTTTGCCGGATTTGTCCATCCAGCGCTGTGCGGCCGCTGTCGAGAGCGCCTCATAATCCACCCCGTACGTGTTAACAAAGGGTGGTATATACACGGGCACCGGATAATTGTGCCACTTGGCAAGAAGGGTGCGGGGAGGGAGTGTTTGCGTCAGCGTTTTCATAAACTCCAAAACGCTCACGCCGCCCAGCACGGGTTCGATGGTCTGTTGAAACGGCACCATCACGAACGTATGCGTGCTGTCTCCGCCGAGGTAGAAGACCTGGCTCAACCGGTGGTAATCGGATGCCGCCGAGCCGGTCTTGATCACTACGGCCGAGCCGCCGGGGAGGAGATCGTCCATCGCGAACTCGCCGTCTGCGTCGGTGACCAGGTTGAATTGTGTTCCCGAACCTAGCCAGACCGTCAATCCTGAGATAGGGTCGCGGGTCAGCGCGTCGATGCAACGCCCGGTGAACTCGATCCCAGGCACGTGGGCGGTAAAGAGATCGCTCCCGGGTGACTGATTGCCGGTCGCATCGTAGCTCCGAATGCCGACCCACATGTCCCGCCCCAGGTCCAGCCCCGTGAATACGTATGTCTGACGGTTGCCGGGTGACGCGGGCACCGGAGGATCCAGCACGGGCGTCGACAGCCCGTCCCAGAACGCCGGGGGCGGGTTGCCCAACGTGTAGGCGAAGCGGATCTCGTAGTGGTCAACTGCCTGGTCCACCTCGTCGTCGTGCGGAGCGTACCACTCGAAGATGGCAACATCTCCGGTGGCCGACACCCGTAGCGACCCGTCGGCCACGATGGAGGGGGCAATGGTGTCCGTCGGATTTGGGCCGGGAAGCGTGTCATTGCCGCCATTGCCCGGGTCGAACGGCGAGTCGTCGGAACAACTTGCGATCAACACGATCGATGCAAAGGCCAGCAGACGGCTGTATGCGGAAAGCGTACGGGTCATGAGCGAATATAGTGCCGACTTGAAGGCAGCATTATATATACCGGTCGGAGCCCTTCACAGGACAGGCTGACGTTCTGCGGACGCAGCCCTTCCAGGACAGGCTCAATGAGCATCGGTTGCCGGGGAGGACTCTAGTTCGAAGATAATGAGCCGCTAAGCCATTGACAAGAAAAACTTTCGGCGATATGCTCAACCCTGATCGAGCGCCTCGCCCAGGGAGGCACCTCACCGTTTAACAAAACCGCTTATGTGGATAAGATTTATCGTACCGTCTGATTCGCGCGAGAATCTGGAAGGAGTCAGGGATCAATGGCACAGGGCACCAGAAAAGTAATCATCCTCGGGTCGGGTCCGGCCGGGATGACCGCGGCCATCTACGCGGCCAGAGCCGACCTCGAACCGCTGGTTCTGGAAGGGACTCAGCCGGGCGGGCAGCTGACCATCACGACAGAGGTCGAGAACTACCCGGGTTTTGCCGACGGGGTCACAGGACCGGATCTCATGATGGTTATGAAAAAGCAGGCCGAGCGTTTTGGGACCGAGTTCGAACAGGTGTTCATCGACCGCGTCGAGCTCGGCGAGAAAACGCATCGGCTCCACGCCGGCGACAAATCCTACGAATGCCACGCACTGATCGTCGCCACCGGTGCCTCCGCCATGTGGTTGGGGCTGGAGAGCGAGACGCGTCTGCAGGGACACGGCGTATCGGCCTGTGCGACCTGCGATGGCTTCTTCTTTAGGGACAAGCGAGTTGCGGTTGTGGGTGGGGGCGACACTGCGATGGAAGAAGCAAACTTCCTGACCAAGTTCGCAACCCAGGTATTTGTGATCCACAGACGCGACAAACTCCGGGCTTCGAAGGCCATGCAGGAGAGGGCATTCAAGAACCCAAAGATCGAGATGGTCTGGGATAGCGTTATCGAGGAGATTCTTGGGTCGCCTGAAACGGGAGTCAGCGGTGTGCGTTTGAAGAACGTCAAGACTTCCAAAGAGAGCACGCTTGACTGCGAGGGCTACTTTGCCGCGATTGGTCACCGGCCAAACACCGGGATATTCAAAGGGCAGATCGATATGGACGAGACGGGATACATCAAGACGCAGCCCTTCTCGACCCGTACGAACATACGTGGGGTTTTTGCTTCCGGGGATGCTGCGGACAAGGTATACCGGCAGGCCGTCACGGCGGCCGGGACAGGATGTATGGCGGCTCTGGACTCGGAGAGATACCTCGCCGACATCGGGGTAGCGGAATAGAGGAGGATAGAAGGTGGGTACGGTGAATTCGAAGCAGGATAAGGCGGCGGAGTTGATCTACGGGTTGCTCCGTGAGCTCGGTGAGGACCCCGATCGCGAAGGGCTCAAGCTGACACCTGGCCGCGTTGCGGAAGCGATGAGGTACTTCACCGAGGGATATGACATCGATATCGATGAGATCATAACCAGCGCGGTATTCCAGGAAGAAAATGAGGGAATGATTGTCCTGAGGGACATAGATTTCTTCAGCCTTTGCGAGCACCACCTGGTTCCGTTTTTTGGCAAGTGCCATATCGGGTACATCCCCAAGAAGCGGATCATCGGCTTGAGCAAGCTGGCGCGCGTCGTGGACGTATTCGCGAGGCGCCTGCAGGTCCAGGAGCGGATGACCCGGGAGATCGCCGAGGCTATACAGCGTCATCTGGAGCCCACCGGCGTGGCCGTTGTGATCGAGGCGCAGCATCTTTGCATGATGATGCGTGGGGTGGAAAAGCGGAACTCGATGGCAACGACGAGTGCCATGCTCGGTGCGTTCAAGGACAATCCCGCAACGAGGATGGAGTTTCTTGGCCTCGTCGATTCGGTACGAAAACCCTATTAAGACAGAACGGGGCGGCTGCGCCACCCCTGATTGGAGAAGGAGCGCCGCCGTCCGGGTGACGGGCGGGCGGCGGTCGGTCAACATGGATCCTGAGCAGACCATATACATGGACTACAACGCGACGACCCCGACCCGGGTCGAGGTGCTCGAGTTCGCAAACCGTATAGCGGCAAAGTGCTATGGCAACCCGAGCAGCGCCCATCTGCCGGGACGGTCTTCCAGAGAACTCCTCGAGGAGGCCCGCCGCAAAGTGGCGGAGAGTATTGGTGCCTATGCCGGCGAGATCTGCTTTGCGAATGGGGGATCGGAGAGCGACAACCTAGCGATCAAGGGTGTCGCCGAAACGCGATCATCCGGTCATATTATTTCCACCTGCATCGAACATCCAGCCGTGCGCAACAGCTGCGAGTATCTCGTGACGAGGGGGTTCGACGTAACGTATGTCCCGGTGAATGCCGGCGGCTATGTCGAACCGCAGGCGATCGAAGCCGCGATCCGTCCCGACACGTTTCTGGTGACGGTGATGTGGGTCAACAACGAGACAGGTCAGATCCAGCCGATCGACGAGATCGTCGAGATCGCCAGGCGTCATGACGTCGTGTTTCACACGGACGCAGTACAGGCATTTGGAAAGGTCCCGATCGACGTCCGGGATGTTGCGGTGGATTTGCTGTCGATTTCGGGACACAAGTTTTATGCGCCAAAAGGCATCGGAGCACTCTACGTTCGTTCGGGAGTCGAGTTGGTACCACAGATCCACGGTGGTGGACAGGAGGCAGGCTTAAGAAGCGGAACGGAGAACATCGTTGGGGCGGCCGCCATGGGTGAGGCGTGCCGGCTGGCGGTTCAGGATCTCGAAAGCGCACGGATGCGGCTTGCAACATTGAGAGACAAGCTGGAGAGAGGAATCCTCGAAACGGTGCCCAATACCCGGGTCAACGGCGACCCGGCGCGACGGGTACCAAACACGACAAACATATCGTTCCGGGGCATCACGGCCGGCCAGTTGATTCTCGAGATGGACAAGCAAGGTTTCGCCATATCCGGCGCGTCGGCGTGCGCGTCCGGCAAGGGCACACCCTCATCCGCTCTGATGAATGGGATGGGGCTTACAGAGGAGGAAGTGATGGGAGTGGTCCGGCTGAGCCTGGGGATGCACTCGACCGAGTCTCATATCACGCGGTTTCTCGACGTTCTCCCCGGGATCGTCCGGGAATTGCGGGTATCATCCAACACGGAGGCAGATCGATGATCGCCGTCTTTACCGTTGTACCCCTGGGCAAGGAGGCGCTGAGCAAGGACGTTTCCGCCGTCATCGATCTCATCGACGCGAGCGGTATCGATTATCAGTTGACCGCGATGGGAACCATCGTCGAGGGCGAGGCTGATGCGGTATGGGATCTGATACGACGCTGCCACGAGAAAATGAGAGAGCGAGCCGACCGCGTAGCCACTCACATCACGATCGATGATCGCAAAGACGCAACCGGTGCGCTCAAGAGCAAAGTCGATGATATTGAACAACACCTCTCGAGAAAACTGAAAACGTAGAGGTTCGGACGCGACGAGTATTCGCCTGACGAGGGGCACAGAGAGTGCCCGAACGGGTATTACGAGTGAGCGCTCTGATTGAGCCATTAGCGCGAGTGAGTCATGAAGTGAGGGTGTTCTCCGTGCCCCTCAACACCGACGGCAACCAGAGAAAGGATGACCCATGTCGATCAAGCCGGATAAATGGATCACGCGAATGGTCAAAGAATGCAACATGATCGAGCCGTTTACGGAGAGCCAGGTCAAGGATGGACGTGTTTCGTATGGTCTGTCGTCCTACGGCTATGACATGCGGATATCCGATGAATTCAAGATTTTCACGAACATCAACACGACTGTCGTGGATCCGAAGGGTTTCGATGAAAGCGCATTCGTGGACTTCAAGGGCGACGTGTGCATCATCCCGCCCAACTCCTTCGCCCTTGGCAGGAGCGTGGAATACTTCCGGATTCCCCGCAGCACCATGACGATTTGCGTGGGAAAATCCACATACGCCCGATGCGGGATAATCACGAATGTGACCCCTTTCGAGCCCGAGTGGGAGGGGTTCGTCACCCTCGAGATATCCAACACGACGCCCCTGCCGGCGCGGATCTATGCAAATGAGGGAATCGCACAAGTGCTTTTCTTTGAAAGCGATGAGGAGTGTCAGACCTCGTACGCGGACCGCAAAGGCAAGTACCAGGCCCAGAAAGGAATCACCCTGCCCGAGGTCTGACCGGGGCCGGAGGCGATTTGACCCGCCTCCACCAAACCCCCGAAAAAGGCCGAAAATCGCTGGGTAGAGGCTATTTTCCTTTGACAAAGATCGCCAAATTGGGTATTTGATAGCTAATTCGAAGTTTATTCGGCTATTCCATAAACTCGTAGGAGGGAACTAATGGTAAAGGCCAAGAAGACCGCTGAATTGATCATCTCGAAAACGAGAACAAAGGCCGCCTCGAAAAAGTGCAACGTGTCGGGTGACTTCTATGGTGCTCTGGACAAGAAAGTCCGCATTATGATCAAAGATGCCGAGACGAGGGCAATCGCCAACAAGAGAAAGACCCTCAAGCCGGCGGATCTGTAAACACGTCGCAGGTTTTGATTCAAATCGATACGTTGGGGCTCGGGCTTCCGGCTCGAGCCCCGATTTGTATCCGGTCGTTCGTGGCACTCTCTATCGCTTCTTGCAAAAACTGACGTTCAATGATAGATTAGTGCAATTAATCAGCGCTCAAGCGCGGGGGTTTACGACTTGGAAAAAGTAATCGGTACAGGTATCACATTTGATGACGTTCTTCTGGTCCCGGCGAAGTCATCTGTCCATCCCTCCGATACCAATACGACCACGCGACTCACAAAGACCATTCAGTTGAACATTCCGATCGTATCGGCCGCTATGGATACGGTGACCGAGTACGAGCTCGCCATCGCCCTGGCGAGAGAGGGCGGCATTGGCATCATTCACAAAAACATGAGTCCGGAGAGGCAGGCCAGCCAGGTCGATCGCGTCAAACGTAGCGAGAGCGGTATTATCTCGAACCCGATCACCCTGGAGCCCGGCCAGCTCGTCAAGGATGCCCTCAACGTGATGAAGAAGTACAAGATCTCCGGCGTGCCGATCACGGATAGGGGAAAGCTGGTCGGTATGGTGACCACACGGGATCTACGGTTTGTCGACGATGACGAGATGCTGATACAACAGGTGATGAAGAACGAGCTGATTACGGCGCGCGAAGGCATATCGATGGAAGAAGCGAAACAAATCCTGAACGATCATCGGATCGAAAAGCTCCCCGTTGTGGACACGAAGATGCGGCTCAAGGGTTTGATTACCTACAAGGACATCAAGAAGAGCACGGATTTTCCAAAGGCGTGCAAGGATGCGGAGGGGCGGCTGCGTGTCGGCGCAGCGGTCGGTGTTGGTGCCGACGCACTCAAACGCGTGGATCTTCTAGTCGAGAGCCATGTTGACCTGATAACGATCGACACCGCGCACGGTCATTCCCAAAACGTCCTCGACACAATTTCCAATATAAAGACAAAGCATCGAAAGCTTCAGGTCATTGCTGGCAACATCGCAACGTCCAGAGCAGCCACCGACCTCATCAAAAGCGGCGCCGATTGTATCAAGGTAGGAATGGGGCCGGGCGCGATCTGCACCACACGGGTGGTCACCGGGATTGGTGTGCCACAGATAACGGCCATCAAGGATTGCGCACGCGTAGCATCGAAAGTCGGTATTCCCGTGATCGCAGACGGCGGTATCAAGTACAGCGGTGATATCACCAAAGCCATCGCCGCGGGTGCAGACTCGGTTATGATCGGCAGCCTGCTCGCCGGCACGGAAGAAAGCCCCGGACAGATAGAGCTGTTCGAAGGTCGTGCCTTCAAGACGTATCGTGGAATGGGATCGATCGATGCCATGAAGGAAGGAAGCGGTGACCGATACATGCAGGAAGGTGTCGACGAAGCCAAGCTGGTGGCGGAGGGCATCGAGGGTAGAGTGGCCTACAAGGGCAAGCTCTCGGATACCGTTTACCAGTTGGTTGGAGGGCTTCGAGCCGGCATGGGGTACTGCGGTGTCGACTCTATCGCACTGCTCAAGAAGCGGGCACGCTTTATTCAGGTCTCGACGGCCAGCGTGCAAGAGAGCCACCCCCACGATGTAATCATCACCAAGGAAGCACCCAACTACCGATTGAGGTAAGAGCCGATCATGACCTGGCATGGCCAAATCAACCGGACGATCTGGGAAATCGAGACCTTACTCGAGAAGCGGCCCAAGAACCTCAAGCTGCGCTCCGAGTTCGTCAGGACCCATTTTCTTCAGCGCTTCGAATACGATCGCAGCCTTCACATCCCACGGGACGACCGGTCGTTTCTTTTCCTGCAGGAGGCCGAAGCCTCCGCGGTGCTCTTGATCCATGGGGCGCACGGAACGCCCGCCGAGCTGCGGGAACTCGGCAGTTTTCTGTATGGAAAGGGGTATACCGTCTATTGCCCCCGGCTATCACGCTATGATCTGAAGAGCCGTTTGGTGTCCTGGGAGTCGTGGGTCACGATGGCGGAGAACGCGTTGACCACCCTTCTGCGGTATTCACCAAGGACGTCGGTTATCGGTCTGAGCCTGGGTGGAACCGTCTCAATCGTCCTCGACCAGCTCCACCCGATCGAGAGCATGATCCTGCTGGCGCCGGCGATCCACAGCCGGCTGGGGCTCAAGGGTAGGTTCTACGCGGTGATGAGATATCTGACCCCGACACTGTTCTACAAGATCGCGGGTTGGAGTGGAGAGGCGGTCAAGGCGATGGATCACGTCCGTACGTCCGTAAAGGAAATCAAGACTCCCACCCTGGTGCTTCAGGCTCTCGACGATCACTTGATCTCCACGCGCGGGCTCGGCAAGCTGAGGAAGTGGCTCACCGAGGACGAAAGCGAAGTCGTTATGCTGCCATACGGCTCGCACGCGCTCACCCGTGGCAAGGCGAAAGAAGAAGTCTTCGATCGCATCTACGAATTCGCGCAGAAAGTCGAATCTCTCCCCAGATAGGTTTGTTGTGGGATGCTAGCGAGCACCCATTACGCCCTCGCCAGGTGAATGGGTCACGGCGAACGCTCGAACGGACATTACGATCGAGCGCTCCAATTGAGCCATCAGCGCGAGGGAGTCGTGAAGTGAGGGTGTTCGCCGTGACCTACGTAAGGCCGACCGGAGTGTGTCAGTTATCGATATGGAAGTTGAATGAGCTGTCGAGTCGCTTGATCTTCCGGACCATGGCGTCCAGTTCCTCTCTCAGCTTGGGATCGCGCGACTTGAGGTACTCGGAGTACTTGTCGAGGAAACTGTTCTGGAGCGCCTTCAGCTCATTGCTGGCTTGAACGGTGTCGATCTCGCGTTCGAGATGGTATACTTCACCGGTGCTCAGCCGGTCGAGGATGTTGAAGTACTCGCCACGCATGTGGCTCAGTATCTCCACGTAACGCTCAAATCCGTTTGAGAGCTTTTCCAGGACCTCGCTGATGCCAGACGTTTTCCTGAACATCGTCTGGCTATACGTGTAGGCGAAATTGTAGTAGGTCTTTCCTCTACCCATCTGGGCTTCCTCGGAGTTGCGGAACAGCTGCATGGCGCCGGCCTGGTCTTTCGGCGGTGGCCGGAATATCCCAATTGATATGAGCAGAAAATCGGCGTTGGTTTTGTAGATCGTGTACTTGAGTCGAACATCGCTCGAACGCTCAATTTTCGAAAAAAGATTCGCATCGTATCGAGAGAGATACTTCTTCGCGCGGTGGTGGTAGTCCGGCTTCATGAACGAACAGAGAAGATTCGTCAGATACATATTGACGTCTTCGTCGTAGTAATCGCGATTCGAGGGGTTGCCCGTTTCCATGCGGCTGTAGAGGAGACAGTTTAGCATGAAGTAAAAGGTCGGCTCGATGTCTCGCTTGTTGTTGGGGCCAACGGAAGCATGAAGGTCATTTGACACGGCTGAATCCCATCTCTGTGCGCCAAAAGCAGTTGTGCCAACTCTTTCAAGGACTCAATCTGCAAGCTTCGTGCCACGCGTCAACACGGGTGAGACCGTTGACTCATCCTGACCCACCGCGCAACCGGCCGCCCAGATCCGTTCCTGACCTCACGGGAAAGATAACGTCCGGCCCCGGTTGCCCGCAACGGTGCTGGCTTTGTAGTTATTTACGTAACACTATATGAAATATCGGGTTGCACCGTTTATGGGTGCCCTGGAGGGCCTTTGGCGATTTTTTGGGCGCGCTGCCCTTTGCAAAGCAGCACTTTTTCGGGTATAATCAATCGAGCTACAATGGATAATCAACGCAATCTCTTACCAATAAATGAGTTACTAGACATCGTCTGCCTGCCAGCTCGTTTACCCAAATCGTGGATTCTTAGGACAGGAGGTTAACATTGAAAATCGGCTTCCTCCAACTGAGACCCAAATTCGGGGCCGTCAGAGAAAACGTGCGCGCTGCAAAATCGTTGTTGGGGAACATCGAGGATGCGATCGTGGTTCTACCCGAGCTCTTCAACACGGGGTATCTCTTCCGCAGCAAAGAGGAACTTGCCCGGCTGGCCGAATCGGTCACCACGGGATACACCGTCGCGGAAATGAAGAAGCTCGCAAAAAAGAAGAACCTTACAATCGTGTTCGGAATTGCGGAGAAGAAGGCAAGGAAGTACTACAATACCGCCGTCCTCGTCACGGGGAAGGGCACCGTGCACACCTACCAGAAGACACATCTCTTCGATCGTGAGAAGCTGTTCTTTACCAGCGGTGAAAAGGGTTACGCCGTCCATGCGGTTGACGGCGCCAAGATCGGAATGATGGTGTGCTTCGACTGGATATATCCCGAGGTGACGCGGATTCTCGCGCTGCGCGGCGCCCAGGTCATCTGCCATCCCTCCAACCTCGTCCTGCCGTACTGCCAGGAAGCGATGCGCACACGATCGCTGGAGAACAGGGTGTTCACGGTGACCGCCAATCGCATGGGCACCGAAAAGCGCGGTACTTATTCGCTTACCTTTACCGGCAACAGCCAGATCGTTGATCCCAAGGGTGAGGTTCTGGCAAGCGCCGGCGAGCGAAGCGAGTCGCTCAAGATCGTCGAAATCGATGTCGAAGAGGCGAACGACAAGATGGTCACGCCCAACAACGACGTGTTCAAAGACCGGAGGACCGTGCTCTACAAGCCGCTGGTCCAGAAGAAGCGCTCTGGTTGATCATCGCGGTTTATTGAGCCCAAAAAGCAATCAGCGTTTCGTATCGCTCTTGCAATCTGCAAAGCGCCCTCACCCGGCAATCGTGCTGGGAACCCCAACCCAATAAAACACAACGGATAACGCCCGTTTTCCATGCTCGGATCCCGGCGGGTCGCTGGCATGGTCCTTGCGAATTCCCCGAGAACACTCTTCCCACATTCTGTATACGGATGAGCAACTTACCGTTCTAGCAAGGAGTTGTGATTGTGAAACGCCCAAGAATGCCGGTTCTGACGTCGCCATGGAAGATTGGGTTCTTCGTCTCCCTGATGCTGGTCGTTGTGAGCGCCGGAGTCGCCTATTTCTTCATCCGTAAATCCGAGTTCTCGGGAGCCACCCCTGAGTTCACGAGCTGGAGCTCTATCGTGGAGAGTATCAGACCGCCTGACGGTGCGGTCATCGAGTTCTGGCCGCTTCTGGCCATAGTCGGCGTTTCCACCTTGCTCGCGTATTTGTTGATTACGCGTGCGGTGCGCCAGTACAAAGGGTTTCTGGACTCGGGATACGATTACAAGACCCTGCTGGCGTCCATCCGTGAGATCCATGACCTCGAGGACAAGAAGCGGATCGACAAACTGCGGAATCATCCCGAACTCCGCGACTTCCTGCTGGGCATTCGAGAAATGGCGGCCGCTCGCACGCGTGAGTTGGACAAACGAGAGGAATCCCTCGACCGACGGGCATCGGGCGATGATGAAGGCGAGGATCTCCGCAAACGATTGTCGCTCGAGTGCGACCGCCTGGTCGATGCCATTCAACTCTCGGGTAGCGGTGGGTTTCCGGAAACCGTCGAGCTGGCGATACCGCAGCTCCAGAGTGTCAGGCAGGCACTTGGGGTCGCGTTCGCGACCGGCCATCAGAGTGCCGGGAGTCAGCAGTTCGCCGGTGACGCCAGCCAGCTCGAGCAGATCGCCAAAGACCTCGGGGCGGGTATCGAAACGGCCAGGGAGATCGAAAGCGATCTTCGCGGGGGGGCGCCCGCGGGTGAGCTTCCTCCGACGGATACGGTGGCGATTCGTACCGAGATCGAGGGTCTCGTCAAGAAACTGACGGATATGCAAGGGATCTCGTCAGAGCTCGAGGAATTGGACGAAGAGGCCAAGAGCGTCGCGATCAACACAGCCCTCAAGGCGGGGTCGAGCGAGGGTACGCAGGCCGATCTCATCCAGCTGACCGACGACGTCAAGGAAATCGCGACGAAGTCTGGCACGCTCTCCGGGTCCTCGATGATGCTGACAGGAGATATCACGGGTCACGTCAACGCGATCGAGGCGGAGCTCAATCGCTTCCTCGATTCAATGGGCGCGACGTCGCAGAGATCTGAAGCAATCGAGGCAGCTGTGGGTAAGGCGTCGCGGTGGGTGGAGCAACTCGTTGTCCTTTTGAAAAAAGTCAAAGGCGCTGGCGAGGCGATGTCGGCCCGGGTGCAGCCGGGCGACAAACTCATTCTGGAAGACCCAGGGCAGCCGGATGACGGTCGGAACCTCGAGCACGCGGGGCAGCCGGATGACGGTCGGAACCTCGAGCACGCGGGGCAGCGGGAGACGGTGACAACGTCCGAACAAACGACTCAGCCTGCCGGTTCTGAACGGCTGGAGGCAAGCCCCGGCCAATTCGACGCCAACGACTACGGTTTTGAGGCGATCGAGCGTGTGAGACCCCTCTTCTCAGACGATCCTGATGGCGCGCCGGAAGCTGCGAGGATCGAGAAGGACTCGGACGAGATGATCGCCGAGTCGCGGAGCGAAGACGGCATGTTCGCCGAGCTGTCGGACGCTGCGTCCTCCGAACGGGATGACAGCGTCGGTCACAATGCTCTCCCGGAACAGGAACTCAAATCCGCCGAGACTCCGCGTGCGGCGACACCGGGTGGTTCGTTGGAGTTGGAGGGAAACGTGATCGATCTGCCGCCGGTGGTTCAGCAGACGGACGCGCCCGATCTGGATGTCAATGACGATGTGGTCGACCTTTATACGCTCGGAGCGGTTGACTACGACCCAGCTGTTCACAACTAGCCGCCGTAGGACAAGGACCGATGACAAAGAAAACGGATTCCACCACACTATTCCTGTCGCAGATCGGCAGTCACACCGAAGAGATGGCGAGATTGCTCGCCGTCGGTACAAGAGAGCCGATTGCTGACGACGACGCACAACGAGCCGTCCGTTGCACGAGTATGCTGTCCAAAAGCGCGTCTCTCCTGGAGCTGGAGGGTCTGTCCACGTGCCTTTGTGCATACCAGCAGCTGCTCGAGTTCTACGTGGACAAGCGGTTGTGCTGGGACGAAAAAATCGCGCAGCTCACGTCGGAGCTGATCGAGATGGAAGACGCGTGGATCACGGACGGCGAAGGGCAGCGCGGGTCAAAACTGGCCTCCGTATTCTCAACTGAGCAGCTGGCCGCCGTGGTCAATGAAATGGAGGCCATCCAGCTCCTCGCCGAGGCCAGCGCGCCGGAGCAGGCACCCGGGATGGAGAAATCCCCGACCGGGTTCGAGACGGGCGAGCCGCGGGACGCACCGGCCGACGA
>CBDVBZ010000037.1:0-27330 GCA_965372355.1 uncultured bacterium
ACGGGAAACGTTAATCAAAGTACATATCCACAGCCCGGTTCAGGAGGTCGATCGTGAATCCCCTGCGAAGGATCACATCGAAATGGGTTCGTACGCACCGGTTGATAATCGGGTTCAGCCTGACAGCACTGACTCTCACAGCCCCACTCGCATCCGCCCAGACAAGCGACGAGCCCCCCGCCAAAAAGCAAATCACAGCGCTCAGGATCAACCCGCACGCGCCCAAAATCGACGGTAAGCTCAACGACGAGATCTGGCAGAAAGCCGTGTTCGTCGGCGATTTCACGCAGAAAGAGCCGGCCGAGGGCGAGCCCGCGGCGGAGCGAACCGAGATCGCTTTTCTTTACGATGACCACGCGGTGTATGTCGGCGCCAGAATGCGAAGTACCGACCCGGAAAAGATCATCGCGACGGTCAGCCGGCGTGACAACGCGGGTACATCCGAGAGAATCATCGTATCGCTCGACACGTATCAAAACAAACGGACCGCCTACTCGTTTGCGGTCACGGCCGCCGGTGTTCGCGTCGACTACTATCACTCGCGCGACAGCGAGGGTCATAGAGACTACGACTGGGATCCGGTGTGGAGAGCCAAGACCGAACGCAACGCGGACGGATGGACGGCCGAGATGCGTATCCCGTTCACCCAGCTCCGGTTCGCCAACCGGGATGTTCAGACGTGGGGTGTGAACATCAACCGCTGGGTACCGACGAACAACGAGGACTCGTATTGGATCCTCGTCCCAAAGGAAGAGACCGGCTGGGCCTCGAGGATGGGTGAGCTGGTCGGTATCCAGGGCATAGAGCCATCCCGGCGCGTTGAGCTGCTCCCCTATGTGGTCGCCGATGGCTTGTTCAACGCGGGTGCCGTCGAAGCGGGAGATCCGTTTCACAATGGCACCGAATTCGAGGGCCGCGTCGGTGGTGACATCCGGATGGGCGTGGGCCCCAATCTGACACTCGAGGGCACCATCAATCCGGATTTCGGTCAGGTAGAGGCCGATCCCGCGGTCGTCAATCTGTCGGCGTTCGAGACGTTCTTCGACGAGCGGCGGCCGTTTTTTACCGAGGGCAGCCAGCTTTTCGGAGGCGGCGGAGCGGGATACTTCTATTCACACCGCGTGGGCGCTCGTCCCCGTCTATCCCCCGAGGGTGATTTCTTTAGCACGCCAAAGAGCACGTCCATCCTGGGCGCCGCCAAACTCACCGGACGCTTGAACTCGGGTCTCAACGTCGGCGTGCTCGGCGCGGTGACGCAGCATGAAAAGGCCAGCGTGTACGACGGCACGAATGGTGGCTTCAAGAGAGTGAGTGTCGAACCGGCGACGGGTTACGGCGTGCTTCGTCTCCAGCAGGAGTTCGGCGAGAGTGGTTCCACCGGCGGAATCATCCTGACCGGTGTCGAGCGGGACATGGAAGATGGTAGTGATCTGGATAATCTAATGAGAACGAGGGCCCTCACAGGGGGTACGGACTGGAACCTGCGGTTCAAGGATGGCAAATACGAGCTGGGGGCCAACGCCGGGTTTAGTTATGTGGAGGGCAGTCAGGCCTCAATGGTCAGCACACAGGAGTCCAGTGCCCGCTTCTATCAGCGGCCCGACGCCGACTATGTCGACCTGGACACCACGCGGACATCGCTCTCCGGTTGGAAATCGAATCTCTGGTTCGAGAAAAACAGCGGCAAGCACTGGCTGTGGGGTTTTGGCGGAGGATCGGAATCACCCGGATTCGAGCTCAACGATGGCGGGCGCCTGAGTACGGCGGATGACATCGATGGATGGGCGTGGTTGAGATACCGCGAGAACGACCCCGGCACGCTCTTTCAGAAATGGTGGGTGTCGGCGAGCACGGGACACGGCTGGAACTTCGGCCGTGTGCGCCAGTACTCGTTTCTGGATCTGGAGAGCGTTTTTACCTTCAAGAACTTTATGGGTACGTTTGTGGGGGTCGAGTATTTCCCGGATGCCCAGAGTGACAACCTCACGCGCGGTGGGCCGTCGATGGGCACGGGGGCGAGCTGGAACGCGCACTGGGAATTGTGGAGTGGCACGCAGAAAAAGACGACGTGGGGTCTTTGGGCCGACTACAACGAGGGGGAGACGGGTGGCTGGAGCTACTGGACGGGCGGCAATGTGACATTCCGGCCGGGTGACCGCTGGGAAGTGTCGTTCGGACCGCGCTGGAATCATTCGAGCTCATCCCGGCAGTACGTGGACACACAATCCGGCGGCAGCGCGGCGACGTACGGCGACCGGTATATCTTCTCGTTTATCGAGCGCAGCTCGCTGCGTCTGCAAACCCGTTTGAACTTTGCATTCACACCGGATCTGACACTCGAGTGGTACGCCGAGCCGTTTGCGGCCAGCGGACGTTACCACGATTTCGGCGAGCTCGACGCGGCGCGGAGCAAGGATCTCAGATTCTACGGGACCGATGGGACAACGATCGAAGAGATCGAGCGGGGCATCTACGAAGTAACGGATGGGTCGGATACATTTCAGATCGAACAAGAGGACTTCAATATCCTGTCGTACCGGACGAACCTCGTGCTCCGCTGGGAGTGGCGCCCGGGAAGCACCCTGTTTTTCGTCTGGCAGCAGAACCGCGCCGGTTACGACCCCATCGGCAATCGGGTAGGTCCAAGCAACCTTTTCGATGCTGTATCCGCCCAGGGTGACAACTTCCTCGCGGTCAAACTCACATACTGGATTCCGTTTCTCTGAAGGGGAGCACGGTGAACGCCCTCACTTCATGACTCGCCTGTCCTCTGAAAGAGGGCTCGCGCTGATGGCTCAGTTAGAGCGCTCACTCGTAATGTCCGTTCGGGCACTCACCGTGCCCCCTGCCCTGCGCAACCCCGAGGAAAAGCCTCGCACGCTCCCCCACAAGCCCGTCAACAAAAGTGATTCGCCGGACGCCTCTTTTGCGGTACAGTGTGTGGTATGAATTTTGAGGAACTCATTGGAAAAGTAGGTATTTATGCCGCCAGCTTCGTCGTTGGCTTTGTCAGCGGGCTGGTTCCCTTTATAAATTCCGAGGTGTATCTCGTCGCCGTATCGACAATGGTCGGGCGGCAGGCGCTCTTGCCGGTCGCGCTGTTGTCGGCTGCCGGGCAAATGGTTGCAAAGACGATCATATTCTATGCGGGCCGGGGCGTCTTCAAGATCAACATGGGCAAACTCGAGAAGAAGATCGAGGCGGTCCAGAAGAAATTTCAGGACTGGGAGAAGAAGGCCGACGTTCTGATGCTGATCAGCGCGTCGGTGGGAATGCCGCCCTTCTACGTGGTAAGTTTTGTTGCGGGGGGGCTCAAGCTTCATTATATTCGATTCCTTATTGCCGGTATCACAGGACGAAGCATCCGTTTCGCCGCCATCGTCTATTTCCCCCAATTGGTTCTCAAATACATATGACGAGAATACAGATCCTGATCGACGCCACCGAATTCTGGCCGAGCCTCCAGAAAGACATCCGCTCGGCCAAAGAGTATGTGTATCTGCAAACGTTGTCCTTCGAAGGAGACAGCGCTGGCAAGGGGCTGGCCAGGGAGCTCAGCGCCTGCAAGGCCCCGGATCGCCGTGTCGTGGCAGATGAATTCTATACGAAACACAGGATCAACGACCATTTTCTCCACAACCCCAAGCGCTGGTTCGGCGGTCAGAAGGAGTTTCTGCCCGAAAGAGACGAGACGCTCGCGATGCAGCGAGGGCTGGAGGCAGATGGCGTTGGTGTCAAACTCACGAACCCATCGGGTCCCGTGTGCACGAGCTTCCTTCGCCGCAACCATAAGAAGATGGTCGTGATCGATAATCGTATCACGTACATCGGGGGGATCAATTTCACCGAACACAATTTCGAGTGGCACGATATGATGCTGCGAATAGAGGATGCGGAGCTGACAAAGTTTCTGAAAAACGATTTTCGGGAAACATGGCAGGGCAAACACGGGAACACGTCGAGGAAGTTTGGCGACGACATCGAGTTGTTTCGGTTCGATGGGACCACAAATCGCACGACATTCCGACCGATCATCGATTTGATCGGTTCCGCCAAGAAATCGATTTACATCCTCAGTCCGTACATTGCCTATCCGTTCTACGGAGCGCTGAGAAAAGCCGTCGGCAACGGCGCGAAGGTCGTGCTGATCACACCCGATAACAACAACTGGGTGACGATGAAGAAGTATGTGATCTGGGAATCCGTCCGTGCGGGCGTGGATTTGAGAATGTACCAGGGACGCATGTTGCATCTCAAAGCCATGCTGATAGACGACGAGTTTCTTATCGTGGGGTCGTCGAACTTCGATTTTCTGAGCAGCGAGTTTATGCAGGAAATCGTTGCTGTCATCACCAACAAACAGACGATCGCGGAGTTCAAGGCCAGGGTCATCGACGTGGATCTCAAGCAAACGATTCCAAATAAAGAAAGGGTGAGCCACCTGAGGGGGCTCTACCATATTAGCCAGCTAAAGCTGATGCCTATCTTCGTCGGTGCTGTTGAAAAGATACTTACACTCGGGAGGTGAGCCGATGTCGGGAACTTCTCGTGTTGCCGGCCTTGCAGGTGCGCTCTTAGTGATTGCCGTTTCCGTTATCGCGGCCGATATCCCACGAACGCATTCCAGCCCGGGACTCGGTGATTACACGGAACCCTTCTTCCCCGATGGTAACTACCGCGCCGATGTTCAATCTCCTTCCACCTTCCTTGGCTTTGAGCTCGGCTCGAGGCCATTGAGCTACAGCGAGGTCGTCCTGTATTTCGAGTATCTCGATGAGAGCTTTTCGAGCGCCACGCTCACGAGATACGCGACGACGTACGAAGGACGCGACCTGGTTTATCTTGTTGTTGCGTCACAAGATAAGCATGGCCGTTTGCAGGATATCCGCGAGAGCACGGCGAGGCTTGCCGACCCACGCACAACGGACGATTCGACGGCAAGGGAGATCATCGAGAGCCATCCGGTGACGGCGTGGATGCTCTACAGCATCCACGGAGACGAGCTGTCGTCGAGTGGCGCCGCCGTCCAGCTCGCCTTTCAGCTTGTGGCGGGCACGGACGCGACGACACAGATGATACGAGACAATGTCGTCGTGTGTATCGATCCGATGCAAAACCCGGACGGGCGCGAGCGATGGCGCAAGCAGATCGAGTCCTGGAACAGCGCCATACCCAATTCGGATGTGCAGAGCTTCCACCGTATGGGCAGCTGGCCCCAGGGGCGGGGCAACCATTATCTCTTTGATCTGAACCGTGACTGGTTCACGCTCGTTCATCCCGAGAGCCGAGGCAAGGTCGCCGCGATTCTGGACTGGAATCCGCAGTTCCTTCTCGATTGCCACGAGATGTTCCCGCATGACACGTATCTCTTCTCCCCGCCGCGCGAGCCGTTCAACCCCTACAGGATTCCGCAAATTCACACGTGGTGGGGCATCTTTGCCGGCGACCAGGCCGCCGCGTTCGACCGATACGGATGGAGTTACTACACGCGCGAATGGAATGAGGAATCATTTCCGGGCTACGGCAGCGCCTGGGGGATGCTGACCGGGGCTATCGGTATGCTCTACGAACAGGCCGGGGTGGACGGGTCGCAGGTCAAACGTCATGACGGAACGACCATGACGTACCGGGAGTCGATTCATCATCACTTCATTAGTTCGATGGCGAACCTGACCACGGTGGCGGAGCACCGCAAAGAGCTCCTCGAGGATTACTATGAGCAAAAGAAACGCGCCGTCGGCAAACAGCGTGGCAGCAAGACCTCTGCTGCATTCGTATTGCCACCGACGGCGAACGCAGGCCGTCTGAACCGTTTCGCGGAAACGCTCGCCCACCAGCGTATCGAGGTCGGTGTGGCATCGGTTGACTTCAAAGTTGACCGCGCGCGCTCGAGCCTCGGCGAGGATGTCCGTAATCTGGCACTCCCAGAGGGTTCTCTGATCATTCAGGTCAATCAGCCCCAACGAAATCTGCTCGAGTCGATTCTCACATTTGATATACCCATCGCGAGCGATTTCCTCGAGACCCAGCGTCGCAAGCTTCTCAAAGACAGCTCTTCGCGGCTCTACGGGGCCACGGGCTGGTCGCTGCCCCTGGCGTACAATCTCGAGTGTTACTACACGGAGTCCTTGGGACGAGTCGACACGCACGCGTGGGTGCCGTCGTCGTCAGCGGGTCGTCTACTCGGCCGGTCACCGCGCTTTGGGTACGCGGTGGATGGCGCGGACGACCGCAGCCGTGTTCTACTGGCGCGCTTGCTGGAAAAGGACTACAAGGTGTGGGCCGCCAGGAAACCGTTTCAAGTGGAGGGACGGTTGTTCGGACCCGGCAGTCTTCTGATACGGCTGAACGCGAACCCGGATGTGAATGAGGAAGCGCTCGCGGCGATCGCGGAGGAGACCGGTATCGATATCCATGGAGTAGACACGGCGCTGGGCGGTGAGCTGGCCGACCTCGGAGGGGGTGTCTTCGTCTTGCTCCAACGGCCGCGGATCGCCATCGTCGGGGGACCGCCGACGTCGACCTATCAATTCGGCGCCGCGTGGCATCTGATCGACAGTCGCCTCGGTGTCGCCGCGTCGATTCTCGATGTTCAACGCCTGCCGAAGATGGATCTTCGCAAATACAACGTCATCATTCTTCCGTCGGCCGGCGGCACTGCATACAAGCGCATGCTGGGAGAGAGTGGGCTCGACAAACTCAAGCGTTGGGTGCAATCGGGCGGCACGCTGATCGCGATGGACGGGGCGAGCGCTTTTCTTGCCGATTCATCGGTTGCCATCAGCCAGGTTCGGCAGAAGCATCAGGTTCTCGAGGACGTGGCTGACTACGACGAGGCACTGGCCTGGCTGCGCGCGGCTGAGTCCCCCGTCGTGGATAGCTTGGTACTCTGGGGAACAGAGCCCCCAAAGACCGAGGCGGCAGGCAGAGCGCTGGAGAAGCCGGATCTCGACGCGCTGCGGCGTGAGGACAAGCTTGCCCGCCGGCTGTCGCCGCAGGGAACAATTCTGGCTGTGGACCTCGATGAGGAACACTGGCTGACTTTCAGCGAGCGGTCGCCCATGCCGCTGTTGGTCTCGACGAGTGTTGCCTATCTGGCGATGACCAACATCCAGGGTCGGGACAGGTTGATCGATGACAACACGTCGCGGACGACGGGTGTCCAGGTCGCGGGCAGGTTTGCGGGCCGTGACGAAATACGGCTGTCGGGTCTGCTTTGGCCGGAAGCGCGCGAGCGCTGGAGTGACACGGTGGGCATATCGCGCGAGGCTCTTGGCGACGGGCAGATCATTCTCTTTGCGATGCAGCCCAACTTTCGCGGGTACTACCACGGTGGAGAACGGTTGCTTTTGAACGCGATTTTCTTCGGGCCCGGTTTCGGCACGCGAACGCCGCTGGACTGGTAAACTCCCGAGCGGGGACAAATGCAAGCAATCGGTCACAGATTCGCTGCATCGATCGCCATCGGCGTGACGGCTCTCGGTTTGATTGTCTCGGCGACCGCGGTTCGCGGTGGTTCCCCCAAGGCAGACAGGATTGCCAGGCGACACGTAGCCGCGATCGGCGGCGACAAACTCAAAATGATTCAGGCGGTCCGCGCACAGGGTGTGGTCGAGATCAGGCGATTCAAAGTCCCGTTCACGTTGTTGAAAGAACGGCCCGACCTCGCCCGTTTGGATGTCACGATTATGGGATACGATATCGTTCAGGCGTACGACGGCAAGATCGCCTGGTGGGTCAATCCCGTTGCCGGGGCGGTGGAACCGCGGGAAATGCCCGAGGATTTTGCGCGCGAGATGAAGCTGTGGTCGGATTTCGAAGGCCCTCTGGTGGAATACAGGAAAAAGCGGCACAAAATCAAATACATCGGTAAAGAAACACTCGACACCGGCGATGCGTACAAGTTGAGGGTTGCCATGCCCGACGGCGTCGAGATCTTTACGTATATCGATCAGGATACGCATATGGAAGTGCGGCGGACGCACGTGCAGTTCTTTCGGGGCAAGACGATAACCGTCAACACCTACTTCTCCGACTTTGCGGAGGCCGGTGGTGTGACGACTCCTCGCACAATCAGGGGTGTCGGTTTCGGCGGCGAGTCCTTCACGATGACACTGGAAACGATAGAAACCGACGTGGGATCGGATCGATCGCGGTTCGATATGCCCGGTGAGCCCTCCGGTCGATGATCTATCTTGTATTGGCCGCCATTGTCTGGGGGAGTTCGTTTCCCGCCATCACCTATGCGCTGGGGGATATCTCCCCCATGCTGCTTCTCGTCCTCCGGTTCGCCCTCGCTTTCTCCATACTCAGTTTTCGATACCGGTCCTGGCGGCAGTTCAGAAAGACAGTATTCAACCGCGCTGTTTTTCTGATATCGATTCCAAACTCTCTCGCGTTTATTCTCCAGTTCAAGGCGCAGGAGATGACGACGGCGTCTAAAACCGCCCTCTATGTCAACTCCAGTCCGGTGTTCATCGCCCTGGTCACGTGGCTGTTCTTGCAAGACCGAATCGGTCCGAGACAGCTCCTTGCCACGTTGATCGCGATGGCTGGTGTGGTTGTCACCAGCACGCAGCTGGATTTTTCCGGGATTTCCGCGATCAACACGGGTGATCTGCTCGCCTTGGGGGTCGGTTTTTGCTGGGCGCTGTTCATCGTTTTCTCCAGAGACGTCGTCAAGAGGTATGGGCCGTTCGAGCTGTCGCATGCGCTGTGTTTTTGGACGACCCTGATGGCTCTGCCGTTTCTTGCCACCGAGCCGGCGAGAATGTCGTGGCCGAGCATCGGGCCGCTTTTGTATCTGGTCATTTTCACGACGATCCTCGGGTATTACCTTTATCTCAAGGGTGTCCAGTTGGTGACGCCACTCACCACATCGCTGGTGATCCTCATCGAGGTGGTTGTCGCCTTCGGGATCTCCCATTTCCTGCTTTCCGAGTCCTTTTCGCCGGTCGAAACCGTCGGGGTCGTGCTGGTCCTGACGGGCGTCATTCTCGTTGCCAAACGGTGACACAGCGCCGCTCGCCGGGCGCCTCGTCAGCGACATAACTCAAACCCGTGACCCGTTGCCAGCAGCGCGTTTGTGTTTGATGATGCAGTGACAATCGACTAATATCAGTGGCATGGTTTGTTGAGAAACACGCGTTTAGAAAGGCATCCTATGGAAATCCAGTTTCACGGTGGCGCGCAGACCGTTACCGGATCGCAGCATCTCGTGACCGTCAATGGCGCCAAAATACTGTTGGAGTGCGGGCTATTCCAAGGCCACAGGAAGGAAGCTTACGAGAAGAACCTGAATTTCGGCTATGATCCCGCCGACGTGGATGTCATGTTGTTGTCGCACGCCCATATCGATCACAGCGGCAATATCCCCAATCTTTATAAACGCGGGTTTCGTAACCACATCTATTCGACAGCGGCCACGGCCGATTTGTGCCAGATACTGCTGCGTGACAGCGCCTATCTGAACGAGAAGGACGTCGAGTGGGTGAACAGAAAGCGGAGAGCGAAGCATGAGGAGCCGATAGAACCACTTTATACCGTAGAAGATGCGGAGAAGGCGTTGTCGCTATTCGTCGGCGTGCACTACAACCGGACGTTTGAGGTTGCACCGGGTGTCAAGGCGACGTTCAAGGAGGCGGGGCACATTCTGGGATCGGCGGGTATTCTCCTTGAGGTACAAGAAGGCAAGCGGACGATTCGTTTTGGTTTTAGCGGGGACATCGGCCGTCGTGACGTGCCGATCCTGCGCGACCCGGAGCCATTCGAAGATCTGGATGCTCTGGTGATGGAGAGTACGTACGGAGACCGTATGCACGCCGCATCGGGTGACTCCGACCGCGAGCTGGCCGACTTGATAAAGAGTGTCCACAAAAGAAAGGGCACGCTCATCATTCCCTCGTTCGCGGTGGGGCGTACACAGCGGCTCGTGTACAAGCTACACCGCCTCCAGGATGAAGGAATGATTCCCACGATCCCCATCTTTGTGGACAGTCCGATGGCCTGCAACGCGACGGAGGTCTTTCGCGCTCATCCGGAGAACTTCGACCGTGAGACCTACGAAGATTTTCTGAACGATCACAAGGACCCGTTTACTCCGAAAAACTTCGCCTGTATTCGGTCCGTGGAGGGATCAAAAAAACTCAATGAGCTCGATGATCCGCATATCATCATTTCGGCGTCGGGTATGATGGAGGGCGGCCGTGTTCTTCATCATCTCCGCAACAACATAAAGAACCCTCGTACGACACTCCTGTTCGTTGGGTTTGCCGCGCCAAATACGCTCGCGAGGCGACTGATGGACGGGGCCAAACGGGCAAAGATCTTTGGTGAGGAGTACCCAGTCAAGTGTGACGTTCGGATCATGGGGTTTTTCAGCGCGCACGCGGACCGCGATGGGCTGTTGAGGTACGTCGACGGCCTGGATCGGAAGAGACTCAAACAGATCTTCCTCGTACACGGGGAAATGGAACAGGCAGCGGCGCTCAAGGCCGCGCTCAAAAAGAAGAAGTTCAAGAACATACATATTCCCGCTCATGGAGAGTCACACTCGATCTGACGTTGGGGTCTGTAGCCCGCGGGAAAACGCCGCCGGTCTATGATGCGGCGGACCTTAAGGAGGGGAGTCATGAGAAATCTGTTTGTGGCCATCGCCATCCTGGTCGTGCTGGTTGGTTGCGGCGCGAGCGATGTGGATGTGCAGAGCGAAGCCCAGGCGTTTATCGATGACTATACCGAGGAGTTCATGGAACTTCAGTACGAGTGGGCGAAAGCCGAATGGCAATCCAACACGATGATCATCGAGGGCGACACGACAAACGCCTACGCGACGCAAACGGCAAGAGAGGCGTTTGCAAGCTTTACGGGGAGCGCAGAGGTCATCGAGAACGCTCGTAAGTTGCTGAAATACGGGGACAAGCTGACCCCACTCCAGACGCGTCAGCTGGAAAAGGTCCTGTACACCGCGGCCGACAACCCGCAGACCGTCGAGGCTCTCGTCAAGGAGCGTATAAAGGCGGAAACCAAACAGACGGAGGATCTGTATGGCTACGATTTTAAGATCGGCGGCGAATCGGTGACGACGGCGGATATCGATGAGATCCTCAAGACGAGCAACGATCTGGATGAACGGCTCGCCGCATGGGAGTCGAGCAAAACGGTGGGTGCTGAGATAAAGGACGGACTGGTCGATCTCAGACGGTTGAGAAACGAAACCGTACAGGCGCTTGGTTACGATGACTACTTCTCGTACCAGGTGTCGGATTACGGAATGACGACGGATGAGCTGCTGGCAATGATGCGTCAGTTCAACCGCGAGATCCGGCCTCTCTATCGTGAGATCCATACATGGGCCCGTTATACGCTCTCCGAGCGATACGGTGTTGATGAAGTGCCCGATCTTCTACCGGCGCACTGGGCACCGAATCGTTGGAGCCAGGACTGGACTTCCCTGGTCACCGTCGAGGGCCTCGATCTCGATGGCGTTCTGCGGCAGAAGGAACCCGAGTGGTTTACCAAGCAAGGCGAGAAATTCTACATAAGCGTGGGTTTTCCGCCGCTGCCGAGCAGCTTCTGGGAATTGTCCAGTCTGTATCCGTTGCCCGAGGGCACCGACTACAAAAAGAACAACCATGCGTCCGCGTGGCACATGGACCTCGAGAATGACATACGGTGTCTGATGAGCGTCGTCCCCAATGCCGAGTGGTACGAGACGGTGCACCACGAGCTCGGTCACATCTATTACTACGTTGCCTACACGAACCCCGATGTCCCGCCGCTTCTAAGAGAGGGCGCAAACCGCGGCTATCATGAGGCGATCGGAAGCATGCTCGGTCTGGCAGCGATGCAGAAGCCATTTCTGGCCAACCTCGGGTTGCTGCCGGCCGATTCCGAGACCGACGAGATGCAGACGCTCCTCAAGGAAGCGATGAACTACATCGTGTTCATGCCGTGGTCCGCCGGGGTCATGACAGAGTTCGAGTACGAGCTGTACGCCAACGACCTGCCCGCCACGCAGTTCAACGAGCGCTGGTGGGAGATCAAAAAGAAGTACCAGGGCGTCGTGCCGCCCTCCGCACGTGGTGAGGAATATTGCGATGCGGCGTCGAAGACACACATCAGCGATGACGCCGGTCAGTACTACGATTATGGGATCTCCTACGTGCTGCTGTTTCAGATCCACGATCACATCGCGCGGAAGATCCTCAAGCAGGATCCCCACACGACGAACTACTACGGTAGCGCGGAGGTCGGCAAGTTTCTCTACGACGTCATGAGTCCTGGTGCCAGCAAGGACTGGCGCGCCGTGCTCCGCGATAAAACCGGTGAGGACATGAGCGCGAGGGCGATGCTGGAGTACTTCGAGCCGTTGATGGCTTATCTCCAGGAGCAGAACAAAGGCCGCAAACACACGCTGCCCGAGCTGGATTAGCCTTCAGGGGTCGCTCGTGACGGGCGTTCGCCCTATCGAATCACAGTGAACTTGTCGATTACGCGCTTGAACTGGCCGTTGTCGATCTCGATGGCGTAGAGGTAGACGCCGCTCGTGATGTCCTGGCCGTTTCGCGTGACGAGGTCCCATTTGACCGTACCAACGCCGCCCCGGCCATCGAAGGGGAGTGCCTTCACCAGATCACCGGCGAGCGTGTAGATCCGAATGGTTCCTGTTGCTTTGGGGAGATTCCTGAACTCGATCTTTGTCCCGGAGGGGTCGTCGTTTGTAGGGTCGAGTGCCCAGGCCGCCATGGTTTCCCGGGTTGCGGGGTTGGGCACGACGTAGATCGAGCGGTTCGTAGTTTCGTAAGCCTCTGTCGAGGCGGACATGGGTTCGACATACGCAAAGTTCGAGGATGGCACGCCGGCGTGTCCGGCGACCAATTCGTTGCCATCTACATCATGATCGAATGCCACGACAGCGTAGAAGTAGGGTCGGCCGAGATGAATGGAACGATCGACGTAGCGGTAGTAGTGGCGACCGCCGGCAACACCCGCTTCCGCTCGAGCGAGTGCCACGAGCGTATCGCAGACCGCGGGAGTGACCCCCTGCGGACACGGCGGGTCTGTATCCGGGTTCTCCCTGATGAACTCTCGAAGCGTGTTGATGAAGTCTCGTTTTTGCAGCGGCGTTAGAATGTGCGTCAGAGGCTCGTAGCGCAAGTGCTGTAAACCTGTGTCTTCCCCAAACCTGTTGATCACATCGACCTGCAAGAGCGCATTCCACAAATCGGACGGAGGCCCCGTGATCACCGAAGTGCCGAGCGGTCGTGTCCAGCCTTCGGCGCGGTGTATCTGATAACCCTCGAAATCGTAAGTCTGCGTGATGTTATCGGTCGCTCCTTCGCTTGTGCTGTCCCAATAGATCACGACGCCGTCCCGCGCATGGGGCTCGATTCGCATCCTCGGTGGCGGAGGAGCCGCCGCCATGATCCAGTGCACCTGGCTCTCTCGACCGGCAACACCCGTTCTGAAGCTCAGACTATCGCTCTCCGGGTATCCGCAGGCGTCCTTGAACAAGCACTCCATCACGCAGTCCGCGTTCGACCACGCCACCTCTCCTTCGTGTACTAGCGGAATCGGCTTATTGAAAATCGGGTCCCAGCGCTCCCAATCGCAGCCGAACTCGACTGGCGGCTTGAATAGACGACAGCTGTCCGCCCACACCTGAAACATAAAGCCGTAGTACGGGGTCTCACGCCCGGAGTAACCACTCCGGATACCAAACTGGCTGTCGAAGTCAAACCAAGTGCCCTTGAAGGCCAGCTTCGCGCTCGCCGCGTTGGCAAACGCCTGTTCACCCTCGCCGATTGCAAACGCTATTTGCACGGTCATCGTGCTGTCGGGAAACAACTCGGCGAACGGTCCCATGCTCACGAGCATACGGTAGTCGCGTGGGAGTTCGGCATTGCGCTCCGACCCACCGTACGACAACAGTTCGTAGCGCTCGAAGTCGTTGGTCGGGTCACCACCCTCCTCAAAGGTCTGATGGCCGGAGAAATGGGTGTACGTATGGAAACCGACGTTACTGGGAGCGGTGAACCCTTCCGGGTCGACAGGATGACCGAGGGCGACGACACCGAAATAGCCGAGTGTCATACCGTCATCACCGTCTGCATCGTACGTGTACGCAAAATCAAACTGAACCGGGCCGATATCCGTGCAGGTTACCGGTACGAACAGTCGGGCAGTGAGATCATCCTCCCAGTAGTTGGAAAGATGCCTGGGACCGGCGTCGCCGTCGACAAAGAAACCGACATAGACATCCTCGAGCACACGGTTGCCGGTGTTGGTGATGTGATACTCAACGCCGATGAAGTCGTCGAAGCGAGCCGCGCTCCATTGGTAGCTCTCCTGCCGGACGGCAATATTCAGGGGGTTGTGTTGGGGATAGATCTGCTGACTGATAGGTTGATTGTCCGCATAGCTGCAGGCGAACATGAGCCTCGAGATGGCGGCGAAGTCCTCGTCGACCCGGCCATCCCCGTCATTGTCAAAACCGTCGAGGCGGTCCTCATCGATGGCGCCGTCGCCATCGTCGTCGGCCTGTGGGTGTGGACGTCGATTGCCACCCCGTACGCCTTCGGACGCGCGGTAGATGATGTCACGCGGATCCTGCGTGGGACGAAACTCGTTCTCGAACGCAGCCGTCGACACGGCGGGCACTCCCTGAATCAAGGCACCAACCCACAACCCGGCGGTAAAGAGATACTCGATTCCGGTGCCCGCTGGCCACTGCGCCGACGGCCCGTACGAGTAAGGCAATCCGGTATCGGGGCGTGCGCCGAACTCGCCCCAGTTGCTCACATGGACCTGCAACTCGCCGACGTTGTGAATGCTGCTGCCATCCAGTACGAGCACGCGCTGGGGATCCCAGAGTTCTTTGTTCTTCTTTTTGGGGTCTACATAGCGGGCCCGAGTGGTGCCGGCGAGGAGCATGACCCACACGAGAACCGATGCAGCGATCTTCAGCGACCGAGCGTGTGTGTTTGTCAAAAACATCGATGCGTCTCCACCGCGCCTAATCTCCGCGCGGAAGACTCCATTCGTCAAAAAAGATGATATCCAGCGCTTGCTTGACCTGATCCGGGTTGAAGTAAACAGGTTCGAAACCCCACACGGCACTGCGCCCAGGCTCTCCAGCCGGCGGAATCCGCCGTGCGTGTCTCGAACTAAAGAACGCGACGGGGGCTCCAAAAATGGCTGAAGATGTGTTGAGGCACTCGAGACCCCAAATGGGTTCAAAACAGTCCCTGGGGGGGGATGTCTCCGCTAGGTTGTTGCATATCGTGGCAAAATAGGGGGGATTGTAGAGATCACAGTTCAAACCGCGTCTGCTCTCATTATACCACAGGTCCCGTGCGGCAACCTCCGGCCGCAGCGTCATCCGCGGAAACCGTGTATCGATCGGAACACAGGCACGCAACCCATCGGTCCTCCTGTCGCGGTCTCGAATCCCATCGACCGGGCAGGCGTCCGGCGAGCGTCGCTGGCCGTTGGGATTCTGGATAAACGCAATGTCGATCACGTTCAGGCAACAGTTATTGTACGCGACCGAGTTCTCGCCAACCGCGCCGGTATAGCTCCCGGTCTGGTTTCCGTACAACTCGTACCGGAAAATCACGGGATACGTCACCGGCCTGAATCGTTGCTCGTTGATCACAACCGTCATGATGTTCTGGCCGCAGAGAAGGACTTTGCCTCCCATATCCATGAACATTTCGATGATGTTGGGCAACTGTACCGTGCCCGGCTGGGTCTTCCGCGGAAACTCGATATAGTCATTCAAGACCGAGGAGGTCGTGCTTGTCGACGCACCCAGAGCGTTCCATATCACTGCTTTGTATTTTGTTATAACGTGAATGGGCACGTAACCCGCGCGGCCTTCTATGTGGAAGAGGTCGGCGGGACCGAAGTCCGCCACGGCGCGCGCTACATCGAGCCAAAACGCGTCGTGTTCTTCGTCGCTGGGCAGCATTCCCATCGTGCCTCTGAAACCGACGCTGGCCTCCACCCAGTCGTCCACGATCAGCAAGCTGCGCTCCATCGTGAACGGGATCACATTCACGACAATCGTGACGCGTGTCAGGAGATCGTTGTTGTCAATCACCTCGAGAAAGAACGTATGTGTTCCAAAGAAAAACGTCCGTGTCGGTGATATGGCGCGTTCACCGACGAAGGGTGTGAGGGAGACCTCCCACTGCTCCGGATCGGCGAGATCGAGGATGTCCCATCCGTAGCGATAGCCCTCGACCATTCCCCCGTAGGAGGAGGCGTCGCCGGTCCACGAGAACCCGATCGGAAGTCCGGCCGGGATGTCGAGTATTGTGGGGGGCGTATCTGCGGTGGTGGCGAGGAGATCCTTCATGTACTTGTACGACACGCGTACTAGAGGACCGCTCGAAATATCCGTGACGAACACCCGGCGCAGATTCCGAACCAGATCGAAGACGGGTGTGACGGCACCGGCCTCGTCCTTCGCCTGCGCTGCAAACACATAGTCACCGAAAGCAAGTGGATCCGATGTCCAGGACCTCCCGGAGTCCGCGCGCGAGTCGTAGTAATGCCATCTAGACCACTCGGGGGCATCCGGATTATCACGGATGTAGTCTCTCGTTGTGAACCAGTTGCCATTGAACGGCACGGTGCTCAGCAGTATCCAGCGAACCGAGTCGGGTTCCTCATTCTCGCTGTCCGTGTCTCGAGCAATCCACTCGAACGTAATGACCGGTGGCATGATGGCGGGGGATACACCCGTTCGTCTGGGAGTCGAGATGTAGATTTCGGGGGATATTGTACTCGAGGTGAAAGAGCGATAGACCGGCTCTCGCGAGCATGCGCCTTTGTCGTCCACAGCCCGAACGAAGAACGTGTGCGATCGGCGGAACTCGTGGAGATACCCGCTATCGAGCGCAGAACTGTCCGCCACGAGATCGGCCGCCACGATGAACATGGAATCGGTGACAGAGGTCCGGCGCCACTTGTCAGCCCCCGTCGTATCTGCGGGGTTGAAAACGTTGCTCTCGTTGTCGGTCAGAGTCCACTCGAAATGCGCGATCTCTCCGTCGGGGTCCCACGCCCCCCAATACAGGTGGACCCTGTAGTCGGTTACCGAGCCTTCCGGCGGCCCGATCGCCAGCCACACCTCCGGCAGCTGGTTCTCTTTGTGGATGCCAGCGGGATTATCCGGACCACAGCCTGCCGTTAAGGCCACCAAAAGGAGAACTGCGGTGGCATATTCAATGTTCCTTCGCATCGCGGGCTTCCGCGACCGCCTTTCCTCGGGCGGGGGCGCTATCCTGTACGGACGAGTACAGTTATAGTATACAACACGAAACCAACACCCGGTAGAGAATTGGAGGCTTCCAGGAAGGGTCGGTCGGCCGGGATTCTCCCCCCTTAGAAGAGGCGCAACCGATTACATCATACTGGCTTGCCATCGGTGCGCTATTGTGCAACACTCCTTGGGCTGCCCGAAACACCGGGCAGGCCCCATTAAAGCATACGGGCCAACGCGTTGCAGAGTTTCAAATGCAGGAGCGGAATCGGAATATGTGGGAAGATGTTGCGAAAAGCCTAAGTAATAACGAAAGTTACGTGATCACAACGCATGTCCATCCCGAGGGCGATGCCATCGGTTCAGAGGTGGCCCTCGCGCTGTTCCTCCGGGACCTCGGTAAGCGTGTGACCATCGTGAACTCCAGCCCGACGCCAGACAATTGCGTCTTCATGGATCCCACGAACTCGATAAGGGTGTATCCCGACAACTACGAACCTTCGATCCTGAAGGAAGCGGACATGGTGCTGATCGTGGATGTCAACAACTGGGATCACCTCGGGGTCTTCGCCGATGCCGTCAGAGAATCGCCGGTGCCGAGGATCTGCATCGATCATCATCAGGGAGGTGACCGGGACTTTGCCGACATCGTCGTCACGGATACTTCCGCCGCGGCCACCGGCGTGGTTGTATACGAGTTGATCCGATACATGGGAGGCGAGATCACACCCCAGATTGCCACCGCTGTTTACACGGCGATTGTTACAGACACCGGATCGTTTCGGTTTTCGAACACCGACGCGCGAGTGTTTCAAATCGCCGCCGACATCACCCGAGTGGGAGTCGATCCGTTCCTGATCCACCGCAAGATGTTTTCGCGAACGCCGGAGGCGGTGAAGTTGCTCGGCAGCGTCCTCAATACGCTGGAAAGCACACCGGATGGGAAGCTGGCGTGGATTCACGCAACGGGAGCAATGTTCGACGAGACAGGAGCGGCGTACGATGACAGCGACGGGATACTGGAGATCGTGCGCTCTACCCAGGGCGTGGAGTTCTGCGCCTTCTTCAAGGAACTTCCCGGCGGAAGGATCAAGGTGTCGCTGCGCTCCAACGGCAAGGTCGATGTGTATGAAATCGCGAGAGGCTACGGAGGAGGCGGACACCGCATGGCCGCCGGTATGGCTCTAGACGGCCCGATGGACAGGGCGATCCAGCTGCTTATCAACGACTGCTCGGAAAACTACATTCCCAGGTCCTAGAACGCAGGACGCACCCACGTGTTGGCCCCAAAAGAAAAGCTCAAGGGGCGCATAATCCGAAGTCAGTGACACCACCTTGAATTGTGGGGGCAGATAAAGGCGTGCATTGTAATGGTGTATGCGCCCCCGGCAGCTTGTAGGAAAAAGTGCCTTCCATGAGTCCACGCGGACTTTTCCATCTTTGTGTTGTCTACCTCGTTTGGGGCAGTACGTATCTTGCCATTCGTGTCGCGGTGCGCGAAGGAGCCGGTTTTCCCCCGTTTACGATGGCCGCGACGCGCGTGCTCGTCGGGAGCGCCATCCTCCTTCTGTGGGGGCTGTCCACCCGGACGCGGCTCCGGTTGAGCCGCAGGGATACGATCACGCTCGCCACCTCCGCCATTCTGCTGTGGGTTGGGGGCAACGGTGCGGTCGCCTGGGCGGAGCAAACGGTCGATTCGGGCTACGCGGCTCTTCTCGTCGGCGCGATGCCGATCTGGGTCGCGATAATGGAATCGATCGTCGACCGGCGCCGGCCCTCATTACGATTAATCGGTGCACTGCTGGTTGGCTTGCTGGGGGTGGCGGTCCTCAACGGTCCCGTGATCATGGAAAGATCGATTGGCAGCCTGGCCGGTGCACTGGCGGTGATGTTCGCCGGGATCAGTTGGGGTGCAGGCTCAATTCTGCAAAGGCGAAGACCTGTGACGGTCAAACCCGAGATTAGCTCCGGATATCAGCAGGTCTTTGGGGCTGTGGGGCTCGCAATCGCCGCCCTTCTCATGAGCGAGCCGAAACCAACCCCGACACCCGAGGCATGGACCGCCTGGGGCTATCTGGTTATCTTTGGCTCCGTCTTTGCGTTCACCTCGTTTGTCAAAGCGCTCCGTCTACTGCCGACGAACATCGTAATGACGTACGCGTATGTCAACCCGGTGATCGCCGTGTTTCTCGGCTGGATGATTCTGGACGAGCAGGTCACGTTTTGGACCCTCGGTGGAACGGTCCTTGTTGTAATGGGAGTGATGGGCGTCTTCCACGAGAAGCGAAGAGAGAAGGCTCGCCCGTGAGGAGGGTCACGGCGAACGCCCTCACTTCATACTCCCTCACGCTGATGGCTCAACTAGAGCGTTCGGTCGTAATGTCCGTTCGAGCGCTCGCCGTGCCCCCTCTGAGCAGCTAGCCCGCAGCGGATAGTCTGGAGAGACGAAAGACAATCGGGGGGAGCTCTTCGAGGACCTTCTCGATCTCGTCGAGCGTCGTATAGCGGCTGAGCGAAAACCGAATCGATCCGTGTGTTCTCGCGGGCGGCAAACCCATCGCCTTCAGGACGTGTGATGATTCCAGCGCTCCGGATGCACACGCCGACCCGGTCGAAGCGCAGATACCAACCTCATCGAGAAGCAGCAGGATCGCCTCGCCCTCGACGTTCTCGAAGCTGATACTCGACGTGTTCGGCAATCTGAGTTCGGGCACACCGTTACGGGTGGTGTTGGGGACGTTGGAGAGAACCCCCGCCTCGAGGCGGTCGCGAAGACGACGAGTCGCATTGACGCCATTCTCTACGTAGTCCACCGCGAACTCGAACGCCCTGCCGAAACCGACGATCCCGGCGATGTTCTCCGTACCGCTTCTTCGCCCCTTTTCGTGTCCGCCACCGACGATGAACGGACGGAACCGGACGCCACGGCGTATATACAGAAGCCCGACGCCCTTCGGTGCGTGGAACTTGTGGCCGGAGATCGTGAGCAGATCGATCTCGGTCATCCGCAGGTCGACCGGGATCTTGCCGACCGCCTGCACGGCGTCTACGTGCAGCGGGATTCCGTGCGGTTTTACGATCTCCACGATGTCATCCATCGGAAAGATCACACCGGTCTCGTTGTTCGCCCACATGAGCGAGACGAGTGCCGTATCCTCCGTCAGCGCGTCCTGGAGCTGCGCCAGATCGGGTTGACCCTCGTCGTCGACACCGATATACGTTACCCGATAGCCCGATTTCTCGAGATGTTTGCAGAGTTCGAGCACCGACGCGTGCTCGGTCATCGAAGTCACGATGTGCCGCTTGTCCGGATCGGCCTGGAGCACGCCGTGTATCGCCGCATTGTTGCTCTCGGTCCCGCAGCTCGTAAACGTCACCTCGGCCTCACGGCAGTGAAGAAACGCCGCGGCCTGCTCGCGGGCTGTCTTGAGCGCCGTGGCGGCCCCGGCACCCATACGGTGCATGCTCGACGGATTTCCGTAGAACTCGGTCAGATAGGGCAGCATCGCCTCGAACACCTCGGGGGCAACGCGCGTGGTTGCATTGTTGTCGAGATAAATCGTTGTCATCGCGCTAAATATAGAGCCAATTGGGTTTGCTGTCAAGCCCACGTGCTATCCCTTGGTCGTCGACACCGGCGGGAGCTTACGTCGAAAGCGTTAGATTGAAAGCACTTCTCGGTTGATGTACCCTTGGCCCAACGCGAAAGGAATGACATGGCGAAGCAGGAACGCGTGGGTCTCATAATGGTGAATACCGGCAACGGCAAGGGCAAGACAACCGCCGCGCTGGGGACTGCCTTGCGGGCGGTGGGGGTCGGATTCAAGGTGTTCATGGTGCAGTTCATCAAGGGGTCGTGGGACTACGGCGAGCTTCACTCGATCGACAAACTCAGGCCCAACTTCGAGATAAGACCCATGGGAGAGGGCTTCACGTGGGAGACCCAGGACAAGGAGCGCGATACCCAGGTGGCGCACGAAGCGTGGAGTTTCTGTAAGGAGCTTATAGAGAAGAACGAGCACGATTTGCTGATTTTTGACGAGATCAACAACGCTCTGGACTATGGGTATCTCAATGTCGGCGATGTCGTGGAAACCCTGAAGAGAAAACCAGAGGCGATGCACATTATATTGACCGGCCGGGATGCACCCCAGGAGCTTATCGACATCGCTCATCTCGTGACTGAGATGCGCGAGGTCAAACATCCGTTTCACCAGGGAATCTACGCTCAGAAAGGAATCGAATTCTGATGAAGCTGGGACTCGAGGGCAAGGTCGCCGCGGTGGCCGCAGCCAGTCAAGGTCTTGGGTTTGCCGTCGCCCGAGGGCTCGCGGCCGAAGGTGTGCGGGTCGGGATTTGTTCGCGTAGCCGGGACAATGTCGATCGAGCGCTCGAGCGGCTCCGGGAGGAGACAAAGACGGATGGTTTTGCGTATGTCGCAGATGTCTCCGACCACGACGAGGCCTGCGGATTCGTCGATGCGGTGGCCGAACACTACGGAGCGCTCGATATCCTCGTGACAAACGCCGGTGGTCCGCCACCCGGAGGCTACGATGCGGTCGATCTCGAAGAGCTCGACCGCGGGTATCACCTGACCTTGCTAAGCACGATCGCCATGATCAAGGCCGCGGTTCCCTGGATGCGGATGCAGAAATGCGGGCGAATCGTAAACATCCTCTCGATCACCGCCAAACAACCGGAGATCAATCTTCTCGTGTCCAACACGATGCGGGCCGGTCTGGTTGGATACACCAAGTCCGTTTCACAGGAGCTCGCGAGCGAGAACATCCTCATCAACAATGTGGCGCCCGGGTATACAAAGACCGAAAGACTCGGCGAACTGGCCGACAATCTCGCTGCCAAAAACGAGGTGTCGGTTGAACAGGTCTTTGGTGAGTGGGAGAGCAAGATCCCCATGGGGCGTCTGGGGCGTCCCGGTGAGCTGGCAAACATGGTCACGTTTCTTGCCTCGGATGCGGCGAGTTATGTCACCGGTGTCACGATCCAGGTCGACGGCGGGTTTGTTCAGGGGTTGCTGTAAAAAGAACGGGCGAAGGTTAACCCCTCCGCCCGTCTTCACGACATTACTGACGCCACTCACCAACAACTAGAGTGGCGTTGCCTTCTCCTCGCACTTGATATCCAGTGTCTCGAGTTCGTCGAGTATCGGGTTGTAGAGCTCGGGAATCACCGGCACCCACACGCCCGGCTTGGTAAACTTGCCATCCAGGATCATACGCGCGCCAACCGCGGCGGGGAGGCTGACGGTGCGCGCCATCGAGCTGTCGCCACCGGGAATGCCGTAATCGATCAGAGTCGATGTGATCCCTTCCTTCTTGCCATCGGGATACTCGGCAACAAACTGGTGATACAGAATAATCATGTCCCGCTCCTTGGGACCGTACGGCATCTTCTCGAGCATCAGGGCGGTCATGACGTCAATGATGCCCCCCTTGTCTATTCCAACAGGCTCATCCGAGAAAAGACCAAGCCACTCGAAGCGGTCGAAGATCGCAGAGCCCGCGTCGATACTGAGCTTCTCGGCAAACGCCACCCGCAAATCACCCGAGGGGGACTTGCCGATGAGCTGCCAACCCAGATCCGCAAACGTCTTACCCTTCCAGTCTTTCTCTTCGGCGTCGAAATAACCCATGTCCGCGATGGCCTTGAGTGTGTCGCACCAGCCCTTGTGACGCAGCGTGCCGCGAAACATCGTGGGAATACCCTCGAGCCCATAGACGTCGATATAACCGAGCGAGTCACGGTTGGGGTAGGCTTCCAGCTCGCCGATCGAGGGAACCTCGAGATGCCAGAAGTGCGAAAACAAATCCGGACCCGGCACGGCGATTTCCTTACCGTCTTTGCGGTAGCGGCCATCGTTCTTGCCGGCCAGGAGGACGCCCTTGGGGCTCCAGGAGAACTTGTAGCCGTAGGGGTTGTCGTTCGCTTCCGGTGCGGGTAGTCCCCCGCAGTAAGACATAAAGCTTACAACCTTGCCGCCCTTTTTCTCGACGTCGTGTATGACCCGCATGGCCGACATATGGTCGATACCAGGATCGACGCCGACCTCGTTGAGAATCACCACACCCGCTTTCTTTGCGGGTTCGTCGAGCGCCTTCATCTCGGGGCTCACATACGACGTTGTCGTCATGTTTTTGCCGAGCTCGATACACATCTCGGCCACCATCGTGTGGTACGACGCGGGCAGAAGACTGACTGTCAGGTCGCATTCGCCGATCATCTTCTTCAGTTCGTCAGTCTTATCGACGGTCCACTCGATTGCCTCGCCATTTTTGTGCCCGTCGACGAGCGCCACGGCTTTGCTCACCGTGCGACTCGCCACACGGACGCGGAAGACGTTTTTCAACAGATATTGAACGAGGGGCTTGGTTACAAGACCCGCGCCAAGAACCAGAACGGTTTTCATGACATCTCCTTGTTGTTGCTTTGACCGATTCCTATAGATACTTGCTCAGATGCGCAAAGTTTGGTGTCAGTTTTCCCTGGTGGAGGATCATTGCCCGGTGAAGCGGTGGCGGCAGGTCCAGCTTCTCGAACGGCAGCGTCATATCCGCTGTTAGCAATTGCGGAATAAACGGCACGAGCGCCCGGCTGAAGAACCCGGATGATTCCTTCGGCAGCTCACACGGCAGATTGTCCACGGCCAGAACGATCGGGCCGTCTCCACCGTGCCCGTCGGTAACCTCTCCGGTAAGAGGATTGTAGACGTACACGGGGTTGCCCGTCTCCGTGGCCTTGACGGTGCACTGAACCGAACCGTCGATGTCGCAGGTGATATCACCGATCATCCTTAAACGCGGGGGACTCGGTGCGGACCATGCTCTGCGGAGGTAATCCAGCGTCACCAACCGCGGGTAGCGAGGCTCCCAGTAGATGCAGTTCACCAGGACCGTCAGATGGGGAAGATACCTTTCGAACTGTGACCGGTACTTCTCCGGGTGGTCGTAGTAGTCCTGCAGCTCGAACGTCGTGGAGGCGTCGACGGGCTCGACGAGGTGTTCTTCTTTGAATACCACCTTGTAGAGCTTCTTCACCTCGGACCCGGCGGAGTTCGCCACGTCGGCTACTTCCGACGGGGCGATCTCTTCGTTGGGCAAGAGGTCGAATATCTCCTGGGCGCCCTGCGAGACGTTGCCGTACCCGGCAAACCCGCAGACGAGCGGCGCAACCTCCGCGGGGATGCCCTCGCCGGCGATCCTCTTGCCGATCTCGGCAATCTGCGACCTCGCTTCCTCGAGGCTGTCGTACTTGTACGCCTGCTTGATATCGCCGAGCGCGCTCGGTTTCCCTTCCCACTCGAGCCGCCGGCCAAGAGCCCACAGGCTGTCGATCATCCCCGCCAGACCCGCGTAGTTGCCGAAGAAGATCAGCCGTCTGCCGTCGTCGTCGGTCACCACTTCGTAGTCGAGGAGCTGGCATTCCAGCTCCATCAGCCGGCGCAGCATCGGCATATTGTAGGACTGGCCCTTGATCGTGTGGGAGAAGAACAGGTAAGTGCCCTTTGGCTCGAAGAACTCGGCGGGCATCTCCTTGACCGCGACAACGACCGCGCACGAGGACAAATCCTCGCTGATAACCGCGCCGATTTTACTGTACGCCTCGTCCGGGAAAGCGCGGATCCGAGACGGCTGGAGCCACACCCCGACGCCGCCGCTGATCAGCTCGCGGACGGCGTCCGGAGTCAACGGGATCCTGGCTTCCCACTCGTTTTTATCTTCACGTCTGATGCCGATGCGCATAGGGGCCTACTCGAATTTGATTCCCTGGGCCAGCGGCAGATCCTTCGACCAGTTGATCGTATTGGTCTGCCTGCGCATGTACGCCTTCCACGAGTCGGAGCCGGATTCGCGTCCACCACCCGTCTCCTTCTCCCCGCCAAACGCGCCGCCGATCTCAGCTCCGGACGTGCCGATGTTGACGTTGGCGATACCGCAGTCGGACCCGCGGTGCGACAGAAACGTCTCGGCATTCAGGAGGTCTCTAGTAAAGATCGCCGACGACAGACCCTGGGGAACCTCGTTGTGCCAGGCGATCGCATCGTCGAGATTCTCGTACTCCATCAGGTAGAGAATCGGCGCAAACGTCTCATCGTGGACGATCTGCCACTGATGCTCGGCCTTGATGATCGTGGGCTCCACGTAGAAGCCGTCCCGATCGACGGTCTTGCCGCCATAGAGGATCTCACCGCCCGATTGCTTGATCGTCTCCAACGCGACCATCATCGTGTCGACGGCGCCCTGGTTGACCAGTGGGCCCATCAGCGTGTTCTCGTCCAGAGGATCGCCGATGCGAACCTGTTTGTAGGCGTTTACCAGCTTGTCGGTAAACTTCTCGAAGACCTTCTTGTGGAGGATGACCCGGCGGGTCGACGTGCAGCGCTGACCGGCCGTGCCGACCGCGCCGAACAGGACCGCTCGCATCGCCATTTCGATGTCGGCCGTCTCGTCGACAATGATGCAGTTGTTGCCACCAAGCTCCAGGATTGTCCGGCCGAGCCGCTCGCCGACAACCTTGCCGATCCGGTAGCCCATTTCGCATGAGCCCGTGGCGGACACCATCGGGATCCGGCGGTCGGAGACCAGCTTCTCGCCGATAACCGAGCCGCGCCCGACGACCAGGTTGAAGATGCCGTCGAGTTTGTGCGCCTTCATGACGTCGTTGCAGATATGCTGCACGGCGATACCGGTCAACGGGGCCTCCGAAGAGGGCTTCCAGAGCGTGACGTCGCCGCAGACAGCGGCGATGGCGGCATTCCATGCCCAGACCGCAACCGGAAAGTTGAAGGCGGAGATCACGCCAACCACTCCCAGTGGGTGCCACTGCTCGTACATGCGGTGCCCCGGCCGTTCCGAGTGCATCGTCTTGCCGTAGAGCTGACGGGAAAGCCCCAGGGAGAAATCGCAGATGTCGATCATCTCCTGGACCTCACCCCAGCCCTCGTGCACGATCTTGCCCATCTCGAGTGTGACCAGCTTGCCCAGCGGATCCTTCTTGGCGCGCAGTGCCTCGCCGAGGTCGCGAACAATGAGCCCACGCGCCGGGGCGGGCATCATCCGCCACTCTTCGAACGCGGCGGTGGCTGCCTCCATGACCTTTTCATAGTCCTCTTCCGAGGCCTGGGCCACCTTGGCTATCTCCTTGCCAGTAGTCGGGTTAATGGATGCGATCAGATCGCGGCCTTCCGTCGGTGCCCAGGCGCCAGGGCCGGAGCAGGCGCCGGGGTTGATCTTTTCGATTCCGAGTTCTTTGAGAATATCCATCGAATTAACTCTCCTGTTTGAGTCGGGTCGTAGACCCGAAATCGGGCGCGAAAATAAGAATAACAGTCGCTAATAGTAGCCGTTTGCCAAAGGGGCGTCAATAGTTGTGAAATGATTTGTGAAATGATTGTTGTGAAATGATTGTCTCACGTTTTCGGGCACGACCGGCGGGTGGGGGCTGGGTGACCTGGTCCCGAACAGCGCTTTGGTCGACCCGGTTGGTAACCCATGGGCAACACTGCGCCCGACTGAATGCAGCACGCCGGTTCAGGAAGTTCGAGCGGTGGGCGTGTGTGTCGTCTCTACGGATTCTGGAAGGAAGCGGTCCTTGCGGCGCCCCGGCGCACGCTTGCGTGTCGTTGACGTCTACCAGCGGATCCGAACATCCTGCGCTGCGCCTATGTGCTAGAGATCAAGCGCACGACTTCGTTGAATTTCGACCATCGACGTGGCGGGTTGTTGGCCGCACAGTTCTAGCATAACTCACGGGAGCTGTCCTTTGTTTTCTCGGGTCTTTTCTCGAAAAAAACTTGACGGGTTTTTGCGCGCATTTTGTTAACGCGAATGTGCATTGTTGTATATGCGCTTGTCCTATGATTGCTCCTTTGTGTGGCGTCTTTGCACATAACGAATCATTATCTGGCACACACGGCCTTGTTCGTCTCTCTGACCCCACCTACGACGGTTCAAAACACCCCATGCTATAATTAAAGCAACGGTGATCCTCCCTCACTGTTTCTAAATAACGTGGAATCTGCTCTGTCACGTTTGCTTGAA
>CBDVBZ010000038.1:0-27240 GCA_965372355.1 uncultured bacterium
ACCGGCTGCCCCAGGAAATCCTGGAAGCCGAGATCGACCGCATCCTGGAGATGGGTGTGGAGCTCAAGCTCAACACATCCGTCGGCAGTGACGTGACGCTGGATGATCTGCGCAAGGACTACAAGGCGATTTTTGTTGCGATCGGCGCGCATCAGGGCATCCAGCTCAGGGTCGACGGCGAGGATGCTCCCAACGTCTTTACGGGTACCGACTTCTTGCACCGCGCCAACCAGGGTGAAAAGGTCGAGATTGGTGACAAAGTGGTCGTGATCGGGGGCGGTGACACGGCGGTCGATGCGGCACGCGTCTCACGGCGTTTCGGCGCGGATGTAACGATCGTCTACCGGCGGACACGCGATGAGATGCCGGCCATCGATGAAGAAGTCGATGAGGCGTTCGAGGAAGGCGTCAAAATCGAGTTTCTGGCCGCTCCCCTCGAGATTCACAAGAACAACGGCATGGCGAGCGGTATGAAGTGCCAGCGTATGGAGCTCGGGGAGCCGGACTCGTCAGGCCGACGCCGGCCGGTGCCCATCGACGGTGACACGTTCGATCTGGATTTTACGTGTCTGATCGCGGCCATCAGCCAGGCGCCCGGTTTCGGTGGGTTCGAAGAGCTCATCGAGGGTAGAAACTGGATCCAGGTCGATGACCACATGAAGACGAAGATCGAGGGTGTGTATTCCGGCGGAGACAACGTCAACCTCGGTCTGGTGATCGACGCGATCGCGCACGGCCACGAAGCGGCCCTGGCGATCCACGAGGGTCTTTCCGGCGAGGAGCTTCCGAGACCGGATGTGTCGGATCCGATCCTCATGGACAAGATGAAGCCCGAGTACTACAAGGATAAGAAGAGAGGCAAGGCCAAAGAGCTGGGCGTCGACCAACGGCTGAAGAGCATGGCGGCCGAGGTCGTCGAGACGTTGACCCAGGAAGCGGCCATTGAAGAAGCGGGACGGTGCATGAGCTGCGGCCAGTGTTTCGATTGTGGCACGTGCTGGAGTTTCTGCCAGGAGAATGCAATCATCAAACCGCTCATCAAGGGCGCGCCGTACAAATTCAAACTGGAATTCTGTGGCGGCTGTCGGAAATGCGCGGAGACATGTCCGTGCGGACATATTGAGATGAAGTAGAGAGAGTGGGCGCACTAACCACACCAACACCCAGACTCGGAGGAGTTCGAAATGCTGTTCGAGCATGGCACGGTCAAGATCGAGGTAGACGAAGACGGTTTCATGGAGGATCCAGATGTATGGAGCAAGGACATCGCAGTGGCCCTCGCCACCACGGAAGGCGTCGATGAGATGACAGAGGAGCACTGGAAGCTCGTCGACTATCTCCGCGACTACTACCTCAAGTTCGGGATTGCCCCGATGATTCGGAAGCTTTGTAAGGAGACCGGATTTCCGCTCAAGAAAGTCTACGAGCTGTTTCCTTCCGGACCGGCGAAAGGCGCCTGCAAGGTTGCGGGGTTGTCCAAGCCGACCGGGTGTGTGTAAGCCTTTTGTCCTGACGAAGACCGGCCCGGGAACGCGAATTCTCCGGACCGGGTCTTCCGGGATTCGTGTAAGCGTGTGCTGACGGAGTGTAAGGAGGCCGTTTTCTTCCATGCGCGGTGGACGGGCTCGATGCGCGTTCTGTCGAGGGAGAAGGGGGCCTCTTTTGTAGGGGTGCGAACCGATATGGAATTAGTAACCCTGCTGCAACAAAACCGCGAGAAGATACTCGGCCAGTGGACCGAGTTGGTCATCAGTACGTACCCCGCGATCACATCACAGTTTCTTGCCAAACAGAAGGACCGCTTCCAAAATCCCGTCGGGCACACGATCGAACAGGGTTTGGAGGCAGTCTACGACGAGATCGTCTCCACGATGGACACCGAGAGGCTGTCACAGGCCCTCGATGGTATGGTACGCATACGCGCGGTTCAGGATTTCACACCGTCGCAGGCGGTAAAATTCGTCTTTGAACTCAAAGCGGTAATACGCCGCGTGGTCCACGACGCCCCGGAAGGACTCGATAACCCATATCTACTCGGGGATATCGAGATGAGAGTCGATCGGGTCGCTCTGCTGGCGTTCGACAAATACACGGAGTGTCGCGAGCAGCTTCACAAGGTAAGAACCGACGAGATCAAGAGCCAGACGATGAAACTGCTCGACAGGATGAACGCAAAGCCGGAAGACAAAGCGCCGGAGAAGGAAAACGATGATGACGCTTGATATGTACAGCGCGAAGGGAGGCGTTGGCGGATGAATGCCCTGTACGCACTTGTTGCGATAGCCGTTCTTTTGTTGATCGTGTATGTGGGTGCCGCCGCGGCCGGTCTGAATACCGTATTCGGTGTCGTGGTGCCGTATGCCGCGATCGCTATCTTCCTGCTGGGATTTACCTGGCGGATTCTGAAGTGGGCGAGATGCGCCGTTCCCTTTCGAATCACGACGACGTGCGGCCAGGAGAAAAGCCTGCCATTCATAAAGAACAACAATCTCGAGGCACCGCACAACACGATAGGTGTCCTGGGAAGGATGGCGCTGGAAGTTCTGCTGTTTCGGTCGCTGTTCAGAAACACAAAGGCCGAACTGCGCAAGGACCACAAGATCGTCTACGGGCCGGACAAGTGGCTGTGGGCCGCCGCTATGGCCTTCCACTGGTCGTTCCTGATCGTCTTTATCAGACACTACCGGTTCTTTGCGGAGCCGGTGCCGAATGTCGTTCTTGGGATGCAGACACTCGACGGTTTCTTCCAGATCGGTGTCCCCGTACTCTATCTGACGAGTCTGATACTGCTCGCCAGCGTCACGTATCTCTTTATTCGCAGGGTGTGGATACCGCAGCTTCGCTATATCTCGCTGATGACGGACTATTTCCCCCTGTTCCTGATCATGGCGATCGCGGTCACCGGCATCTTGATGCGACATTTCTTTAAGGTTGATATTGTAACGGTGAAGGAACTGACGATGGGCCTCGTCAGTTTTAAACCCGTCGTCCCGGACGGGATCGGGTTCATCTTCTTTGCGCACGTGTTTTTTATCAGCGTGCTTTTCGCCTATTTCCCCTTTAGCAAACTGATGCATCTCGGCGGCGTGTTTCTGAGCCCCACGAGAAATCTCGTGAACAATAACCGCGCCAAACGACACATCAACCCATGGAACTACGATGTAAAGACACACACGTACGAAGAATACGAGGACGAGTTCAGGGAGGTCATGCGCGATGCGGGATTGCCCCTGGACAAGGACGCTGAGATACCTGCGGGGAAGGATGCGTGATGGCAAACGATAAGAAGAAACCCGAAGAGCTGGAGCAGATCGACTACGGGCCGCCAAAGAAGGGCTGGTTCGACCCAAAGGTCAAGTTCACGAAGGGGTCCTTCAACTACGGCTCCAACCCGGCCAGCACCAAGTATCTGGATATGCCCTTTGTCCGGCGGTTCGACCCGAGGGAAGACGACTGGAATCTGCCCGAGAACTGGAAGGAAATCATACTCGAGGGCATGAGAGAACGGCTTCTCAAGTACCGATCGTTCCAGATCTTTATGGATATCTGTGTCCGGTGCGGTGCGTGCGCCGATAAATGCCACTTCTTTATCGGGTCGGGCGATCCCAAGAACATGCCCGTCCTGCGCGCCGAGCTGCTGAGGTCCGTCTACAGAAGAGACTTCACGGCGGCCGGCAAGCTGATGGGCAAAATGGTCGGTGCCCGCGATCTCACACCCGAGGTACTCAAGGAATGGTTCTACTATTTCTATCAGTGCACGGAGTGCCGCCGCTGTTCGGTGTTCTGTCCGTACGGAATCGACACGGCCGAGATCACGATGATGGGGCGTGAGCTGCTTCACCTGGTCGGCGTCGGGATCGACTGGATCTCGACACCGGTGGCGAATTGTTTCCGGACCGGTAACCACCTCGGGATCCAGCCGCACGGGTTCAAGGACAGCGTCGATTTTGCGGTGGATGACCTCGAAGACCTCACCGGTGTACGCGTGGAGGCGCCGATCAACAAGAAGGGGGCGGAGGTCCTCTTTGTCGTGCCGTCGGCGGACTACTTCGGGGATCCGCACTACTTCGGGTTCCTAGGCTATATTGCTCTCTTCCACGAGGTCGGGCTCGATTACACGTTCAGCACATATGCGTCGGAGGGTGGCAACTTCGGTCTGTTCCACTCGCATGAGATGATGAAGCGTCTCAACGCCAAGATCTATGCCGAGGCCAAACGGCTCGGTGTAAAATGGATCCTTGGCGGTGAGTGCGGGCACATGTGGCGCGTGGCGCACCAGTACATGAGTACGATGACCGGGCCGGCGGACTTTCTCGAGGCGCCGGTCTCGCCGATCACGGGGACGAAGTTCGAGAATGCGAAGTCCACGAAGATGGTGCATATCGCCGAGTTCACGGCGGATCTTATCCACGAGGGTAAGATCACACTCGACCCTAGCCGCAACGATCACTGGAACGTCACCTACCACGATTCCTGCAACACCGCGCGGGGAATGGGTCTCCTTGAGGAGCCGCGTTATGTGCTTAAGAGTGTTTGCAACAACTTCGTCGAGATGCCGGAGAACACGATCCGTGAACAGACGTTCTGCTGTGGTAGCGGGTCGGGCCTCGGCACCGACGAGAACTTCGAGATGCGGATGAGGGGTGGGTTCCCGAGGGCAAACGCGGTGAAGTACGTTCACGACAAGCACGGTGTCAACGTGCTGTGTTGCATCTGTGCGATCGACAAGGCAACGCTGCCGCCGCTGTTGGAGTACTGGGTACCGGGTGTGGAGGTGTGCGCGCTTCACGAGCTGGTGGGCAACGCCCTGGTCATGAAGGGCGAGAAGAGAGAGACGGACCTTCGCTCTCAACCGTTTGCGTCAGCAGAAGGGGAGGAGGTCAAGCATGCATGATGGCGGGAAAATCCTGATCGGACTCGGCGTCTTCCTCGCGGTTGTCACAATGCCGATGTGGTACCACGTGGTGACGGGGACGGAAACGGCGCCGCCCGAACTCGTGTTGCCTACGGACAGCAAGCAGTGCGTCGCAGAGACAGATTACATGCGGGCGCTGCACATGGATCTGCTCAACGAGTGGAGGGACGATGTCGTGCGAAGGGCCGATCGTATTCATGTGGGAATCGACGGCAAGGAGTACGACAAGAGTCTCACCAACACATGCCTGGGTTGTCATACCAACAAAGAGGAATTCTGTAATCGGTGTCACGACTATGCAGGAGTCGACCCCTACTGCTGGGCATGCCACGTTGACCCGGGGGAGATACAGTAATGGGTATGGATAGAAGGAAATTCATAAAGGTCGCCGCCGTGGCCGCCGTGGGTTTGGCCAAAGGCGAATCGTCGCTGGCCCAGACCGTGTCGGGGGAGGGCCGCAAGGCGCCGCTCGTCGGCAAGCGGTGGGCGATGGTCGTCGACCTCAAGAAGTGCAACGAGGCGGAGGGCTGCGTCGACTGCATCGCGGCGTGCAACAAGGCACACAACGTGCCCGAGTTCGACAACACCAAGGACGAGATCAAATGGATCTGGAAGGAAGAGTTCGGACACGCGTTTCATAACCACGAGCACGGCTATCAGAGAAAGGACATCGAGCACGGTATCGCACCGCTTCTATGCAACCACTGCGACAACCCGCCGTGTGTCCGGGTGTGTCCGACAGGGGCCACGTGGAAGCGCGAGAGCGACGGCATCGTCATGATGGATTGGCACCGCTGTATCGGGTGCCGGTACTGTGTCGCCGCGTGTCCGTACGGGTCGCGGAGCTTTAACTGGAGGGATCCAAGACCGCACATCGAGGAGATGACGGCCGGCTACCCGACCCGGACCCGTGGCGTTGTCGAGAAGTGTACGTTCTGCGAGGAACGGCTCGCCAAAGGTCAAATGCCTGCCTGTGTGGAGGCCTGTAAGGAGAAGGCGATCGTCTTTGGAGATCTCGAGGATCCCGAATCGGAAATCAGACATATTCTCGAGGGTCGTTTTTCCATAACACGTAAACCGGAACTGGGCACGAAGCCCGAGGTCTACTACCTGGTGTGAGGTAAAAATGTTAGAGAAAGCGCTCACTGGCAGCAAGCAGTACTTCGCATGGATGTTCTTCCTGATCATCGTGATATTCATAGGTGTGTTGTTCTATCTCAGACAGTACAGTGAAGGGCTCGTCATCACCGGTATGAGCCGGGATGTCACGTGGGGGTTATACATCGCGCAGTTTACGTTTCTCGTCGGTGTGGCCGCGTCGGCCGTCATGGTCGTTTTACCCTACTACCTTCACAACTACAAGGCGTTCGCCAAAATCACGATTCTCGGGGAGTTCCTCGCCATTGGCTCCGTTGTTATGTGCATGACGTTCATATTTGTCGATATGGGTCAGCCACTGCGGATTCTCAATGTGTTCATCCATCCGACACCGCATTCGATGATGTTCTGGGATACGCTCGCGCTTGGCGGCTATCTGGTTCTCAATGTGGTGATATCGTTGGTGACCATGAGCGCCGAGCGCAAGGACGTGCCCCCGCCCAAATGGATCAAACCGATTATCATTCTCTCCATTCCCTGGGCGATCAGCATTCATACGGTGACGGCGTTTTTGTACTCGGGACTTGCGGCGAGGCCCTTCTGGATGACCGCGATCCTGGCGCCGCGTTTTCTCGCGTCGGCGTTCTCAGCCGGTCCGGCGCTGCTTATTCTCTTCTGCTACCTGTTGAAAAAGACCACAAAATTTGACGCCGGCAAAGAGCCCATTCAGAAGCTCGCGCTCATCGTGACGTATGCCATGGCCGTCAATGTCTTCTTTATTCTCATGGAGGTCTTCACGGCTCTGTATAGTGACATTCCGCATCACGTGCTTCACTTCCAGTATCTCTTCTTCGGTCTGGAAGGCAAGGCCACGCTCGTCCCGTGGATGTGGACGTCGGTGATCCTGAGCGTCCTCGCCCTCGTCATACTCCTCAACCCCGCGGCCCGGAGGAAGGACTCGGCACTGATCTTTGCCTGTGTGGCGGTTTTTGTGGGGTTGTGGATCGAGAAGGGGTTGACTCTGGTGGTCACGGGCTTTGTGCCGAACCCACTCGGTGTTGTGACCGAGTACTGGCCGACGTTCCCCGAGGTGATGATCGCGCTGGGCGTCTATGGAATCGGCTTGCTGATCATTACGTTGCTGTATAAGATAGCGTTGTCGGTGCGGGGCCAGGTATCCGCATAGTCCGTGCGGCTCCCCCCCCGTGTGGCGAGTGACGTTCCATAAATTTTCCTGAAAACCATGGCCTTGTTGGGTCGAGGTGAACGAGCATGAGCTATAGATACATGCCTGTCGGCATATCCACGGGTGATCGACGGTGGCTGGTTGTTGGCGGCGGCGCGGTCGCCCTGCGCAAGATCGAGACCCTGTTCGAGTACGAGAGCACGATCACGGTCGTCGCGCCCGAAGTCCAAAAGAAGCTGGATTACCACGCCGACCACGGCAAGATCACTCTGGAGAAACGCGAGTACCGCTCGCCCGAGGCCAGGGACTACGATTTCGTGATCTGCGCCACCGACGACAGAGAGCTGAACGCGAAGGTGTACGAGGACACCCGGGGAAGTGGGGCGCTCGTCAATGTCGTCGATGACCCGGCCCACTGTGACATCGTTTTCCCGGCGGTTCTGAGACGCGACTGCCTCACCGCCGCAATCTCGACGGATGGCAGGGCGCCGTTTGTGGCCGGCCATCTGCGGATCGTCCTCGGAGAGATCTTTCCGGCGCACTGGGAGCGCATGATGAAACACGCGACGTCGTTCCGCAAGATGGTGCGCGAGCGCTGGGAGGCGGACCCCGAGAAGGGCAATGCGTGTTACGTGGAGTTTCTCGAGGCGGACTGGAAAAAGATACTCAAGGATTCGAACGACGCGGAGATCCAGGAGGAACTCGAGCGGATGCTCGAGGTGACCGCGTAGCGCCGACCTCTCGGCGGCGCGACTTATGCCGGTTGGAGCCGTTCCAGGACAGATGTTACATGTGCCGATTGGAGCCGTTCCAGGACAGGTTGACACCCCGTTGGGGTGCAGCCCTCGCCAGGACAGGCTCAACCGGCATTGCGAGGCGGGACGGGAGTCGCGTTGGTGTTCGCAATCGGCGGTATGGACGTCGAGGTGACCCATGAAGAACAAAGAAGAGCCCTTCCAGGACAGACAGGGAATCGTTTATCTCGTTGGCGCCGGGCCCGGCAACCCCGATCTGATTACGGTTCGCGCGCGTCAGCTCCTGGATGAGTGCGACGCCGTTGTCTTCGACAGTCTCATCCCGGATGAATTGCTCGTCACGCTCCCCGTCGAGGTCGACCGGCGATACGTCGGCAAACAGGCGGGCAGGCACTCGTTGCCGCAGGAAGAGATCAACGATCTCCTCGTGAGGTTGGCGTCACAGGGCAAGCGGGTGGTCAGGCTCAAGGGCGGCGACCCGTTCGTATTCGGGCGGGGCGCCGAAGAGGCACGGTACCTCAAGGACCACGGCATTCCCTTCGAGATCGTCCCCGGCATCACATCCGGTGTCGCCGCGCTTTCCTTCTCCGGTATTCCGTGTACCGATCGCCTGCAATCGTCGTATGTGATGTTTCTCACCGGGCACAAGGCGGTCGAGAAGGCCGTATCCGGTGTGGCATGGGATTGGGTGGGCGGCGCGCGACGGGGGACCGTCGTGATCTATATGGGGGTGGGCGATATCGAGGGTATCGTCGATCAGCTGACCGGAGCCGGTATGCCACCGGACACGCCGGCGGCGGCCGTCGAGCGCGGCACGCTCCCGACTCAGCGTGTCGTCACCACGACGCTCGAGTCACTCCCGGCCAAGGTCGAGGAAGCCGGTATCAAACCCCCGGCACTCTTTGTTCTCGGCGAGGTCGTCAAGTACCACGAAGCGCTCGACTGGTTTCGCGACAAACCGCTCTTTGGTGTGCGCGTCATGGTGACGAGACCCGCCGACCAGGCGCCCCCGTTGTACCGGGAGCTGCGGGAGCTGGGTGCGGAGGTGCTGGCGTACCCGACGATCGCCACCGTCGAGGACTTCCGCACGGACGAGTGGGATGCGTTGCGCCGGATCAAGACGGATGAGCGGTGGGTGGTGTTGACCAATGAGAACGGCGTCCGCTATTTCCTGAGACAATGGTATGCAACGATCGGTGACGTGCGCGGGCTAAACAAGTACCGGATCGCGGCGGTTGGCGACGGGACGGCCCGTGCCCTCAATGCGAACAACATCTCCCCGGATTTTGTGCCGACCGAGGGGACGATGGCCGCGCTGGCCGATCAAATGAAGACGAAATACGCGTTGTCCGGTGCCACCGTCGTGCGTGTGCGGGGCAACTACCGCGACGACTACATCGAGGAGACGCTGGCCGCTGCCGGTGCGCAGATCATCTCGCTGCCCGTCTACCGGACGTTCCACACGCGATGGCTCGCCGCGATGAAGGACAAGCTGTTTGCCTACCCGCCGGATGTCGTTCTGTTTACCAGCGGGCCCGGGGTTGATGGGCTCGTGGATAACCTCGACAAGAGCCAGATGGACTACCTGACGTCGAGCGCCTTGGTGGTGTCGATCGGACCGTCGACATCGAACGTGATCCGCAAACACGGGATGATGGTGGGGCTCGAATCAAAGACGAGCACGCTGCCGTCGGTGATCGAAGAGCTCGTCACATACTTCAAGACGCACCCGCTGCCTCGCGGGCAGTGATTCTCTAACCACATGGAGGGTGACGGCGAGCGCTCGAACGGACATTACGAGCGAGCGATCCAATAGAGCCATCATCGCGAGCGAGTCATGAAGTGACGGCGTTCGCCGTCACCCTCACCTGCCACAAAAAAGTAACGCTGCCCGAAAACAGCGTTACGTTCCCATCCTCCCTACACAGCACTAATAGAAACTAAGTGACGCGACCAAGCGTTCGCGCGTGGACGATGGCGAGGCCGCGGTAGAACATGTGCGCAAACTTCGAGTACGGCATGTACCACAAGAGGAAGTACACGCAGAGGATGTGGATGAAATAGTTCGTGTACGCAATCGCCGGCACGCCGGTCAAGCGGCCCAGCCACGACGTGAGCCCCGTGAGCCCGGTGAAGAACAACACATAGAGAAAGAGCGTGTCGGTGTAGCCGCTTGCGCCGACCTCATCCTTTTTGGTCCAGCGGCGGTAGACGAGAATGGCACAACCGATGGTGAGCGCGATGCCGCTCATGATGCCCAGTATCTTGATCGGGTTCGCTATCGTCAGCGGCAGGTCGAACATCGCGTGCGGATTCCCCATTCCGACGAGGTTCATATAATGGGGGAGAAAGATCAGAACGAGCACGGCGCCGGTCGTGATCATTCCCCCTAGAAAACCAAAAAAGATAAGGAAGTGGCCGATGAAGCGCGTGTGGTTGGTGTCGCACTTGCGAAAGTTGGAGTGCGTAAAGATCTCCTTGAGTGTCAGAAAGATCGCCTGGCCCACGGACATCTTGCGCGGCGCGCCGTCGGAACGCAGTACTCGCCAGAAACGCAGAAAACCCACCGCAGCGAGGACAAAGATCAGGATGTTGCCGCCGACGAAGAACGCGTCAACCGTCTGGTGGGGGAGAAAGTTGTTGAAATCGATGGGACCGGGCTGCGTGAACTCCAATATGCCGCCCGCCGTCTTCGGCGCGGTGAGAAAAATGAGGGCCGTCATCACGAGCGCCGGTATGAGAAGCAGAAGCGGCAACGCCTTTGCGCTGGCAAGCGCCTTACCCATAAACGACGGAAACGCAAACTTCTTGTATGTGGCCGAACGCACCGCGGCGAGGACATCACCCGGACGCGCCCCACGCGGGCAGTGTGTCGAACAGTCGTTGCACTGATAGCAAAGCCAGACATCGGGATCTTTCATCAGATCCTCGGTCTGTCCCCACGAGGCCATCAACATTTCTTTTCTGGGAAACGGACTGCCGTCGTTTGAGAGGTTGCAGGTCGTCGAACACGTTGCGCACTGGTAGCACCGCTTGAGCGTGTCGCCGCCGGCGGCCTTGAGTTCACGGATGAAATCCAGATCCGGTTCGACCAATCTCGGGCTGCCCATATCACGTTCCTCCCTGGCAAGAATTCGAGCCGATCAGACGTTGGGTTGATAATCTACACGGGATGGTAAGCCGCCGGGGAAGGTTAGTCAAATAGTTTGTTACTTTTTTCACAAGGTGCCGCCGGTAGCCCTTTGAAGGAGGCGAAGTTACGCCGTAAGTTGATATTTGTCATTTTGTTAGGGAGTTCAGATACGCGACGATTGAGGTTGACAGGGGTGGGCGATCTGCATAAAATTGCGTTTAGGTGGGTGACAGTCTGGCCTTGGGCAGAGGACTGCTATTTCTTCGCAGGGCTTTGTGAAAAAAATAACAAATAGCGCCAAGCTACGACTGGGAACGAGAGAAGGCGGGATTTCCTGCGATCAGTGAAGTTGCAACATCGACCACTTCGCATCACACGAGCCTTCCACAATAGTAAACAGAATCAACGGACAGGGAGTGTACACATTATGGCTGGATTGATTTCTCCCCACGGCAGCGACACGCTGAAGATTCTTCTTCTCGAGGGAAAAGCAAGGGAAGCCGAACTCAAGAAGGCGGAGAGCTTGCCGAAGCTAAAAATGTCATCGCGCGAGACCGGCGATCTCATCATGTTGGGTATTGGTGGTTTTACACCGCTCGACGGTTTTATGGGTCATGACGACTGGAAGGGTGTTTGCGCCGACATGAAGATGACGAACGGTATCTTCTGGCCGATTCCCATCACGCTGTCGCACGACAAAGAGATTGCCCCCGGTACCGAGGTTGCACTCATCGCGGACGAGTCCGACGAAATCATGGGCACAATGAAGGTGACCGAGTCGTACAAGATCGACAAGGAGTTCGAGTGCAAGAACGTATTCACGACCACTGACACGGAGCATCCCGGTGTCAAGATGGTCATGGGCCAGAAAGAATGGAATATCGCGGGCCCGGTGAAGGTTCTTTCGGAGGGTAAATTCCCGAAAGAATTCGGGGATATCTATCAGCGTCCGGCCGAGAGCCGTAAGATTTTTGAGAAGAAGGGCTGGAAGACCATCGCCGCGTTGCAGCTTCGCAACCCGATGCATCGTTCGCACGAGTATCTGGCGAAGATCGCCCTCGAGGTTGGCGACGGTCTCTATATCCACCAGCTTGTTGGTGGACTGAAACCGGGCGATATCCCGGCGGATGTTCGTGTGAAATGTATCAATGCGCTCGTCGATAACTATTTCGTCAAAGAGCGTGTCGTTCAGGGCGGTTACCCGCTCGATATGCGGTATGCCGGTCCGAGGGAAGGCCTGCTCCACGGCGTTTTCCGCCAGAACTTCGGTTGCACGCACATGATCATTGGGCGTGACCATGCCGGCGTAGGCGATTACTACGGTCCATTCGATGCACAGGACATCTACCACAGTCTGTGGGAAGGCGCCCTCGAGTGCAAGATGCTGCCGATCGACTGGACGTTCTACTGCTACAAGTGTGACGGTATGGCGTCCATGAAAACCTGCCCGCATGGCAAGGAAGACCGCGTGTTTTTGAGTGGTACGGCCTTGCGGAAGGCGCTTTCAGAGGGCGGCGAGGTAATACCTGAGTTCAGCCGCAAGGAAGTGTTGGAAATTCTCCGTGAGTACTATTCGAGTCTGACGGAGAAGGTGGAAATCAAGATGCACGGTCATGCGACCGGTGAAGCGGAAAAACGGACGTAAAACAACCGATTTTCTTGAGACGTTTTAACGGCAAGGTGAGTAAAGGAGGGTTCAATGCCTAGTTTCGTACTCGCAGACAAATGCGACGGGTGCAAAGCACTCGACAAGACGGCTTGCCAGTACGTTTGCCCGAACGACCTGATGGTCCTGGACAGAGACCAGATGAAGGCCTTCAACCAGGAACCGGAAATGTGCTGGGAATGCTACAGCTGTGTCAAGATCTGCCCCGTACAGGCGATCGAGGTGCGCGGCTATGCGGATTTCGTCCCGATGGGCGCCAGTGTGACCCCGCTGCGGGCGACTGACTCGATCATGTGGACCGTGAAGTTCCGCAACGGCATGCTCAAGCGTTTCAAGTTCCCCATTCGGACAACCGAAGAGGGCAAAGCAATGCCGTCGGGCGGCTATGAGACGGCCCATGATGATCTAAACAGTCAGACGCTGGCTCAGGAACCTGAGGCTTTGAGACTGTCGGAAGTTTTCACCATCAAGTAAGTCGGGAGGGATGAAAGAGATGGCTACAAATTTCGAAACCGTTGAAGTAACCACCGACCTGCTGATTCTTGGTGGTGGTATGTCAGCGTGCGGAGCTGCCGTTGAGGCGGCCTACTGGGCAAAGAAACACGGGCTGAAGGTGACGCTTGTCGACAAGGCGGCCATGGAACGCTCCGGCGCCGTGGCGATGGGCCTGTCGGCGCTCAACCAGTATGTCGGTCTGCACGAAGGCAAAAACACGATCAAGGACTACGTCGATTACGTGCGGATGGATCTGATGGGGATCACCCGTGAGGACCTCGTGGCGAACATCGCACGGCACGTGGATTCGACGGTTCACCTGTACGAAAAATGGGGTCTGCCGATCTGGACGGACGAGGATGGAAGGTATGTCCACGAGGGTCGCTGGCAGCTCATGATCAACGGTGAGTCCTACAAAATCATCGTTGCCGAAGCAGCCAAGAACGCTCTGGAAGAGTGCGGTGGCGAGTACTTCGAGCGCATCTTTATCACAGAGCCGATTCTCGATGGCGATCGCATTGCCGGCGCCATTGGTTTCAGCGTGCGCGAGAACAAGTTCTACATTTTCAAGGCCAAGGCCACCATCGTCGGTATGGGCGGTGCGGTGCACGTATTCAAGCCGCGCAGCACGGGCGAGGGTCTCGGTCGTGCCTGGTATCCGCCATGGAACTCCGGATCGAGCACGTATTTTACGATCCGTGCGGGTGCCGAGCAGACCAGCCAGGAAGTCCGCTTTATCCCGGTGCGGTTCAAGGATGCCTACGGACCGGTCGGCGCGTGGTTCCTTCTGTTCAAGGCCCGCGCGACCAACGCCATGGGTGGCAACTATATGCTAGAGCGGAGGGACGAGCTCGAGAACTGGAAGCCGTACGGTCTTGTCAAACCGGTTCCGGCCAACCTGCGCAACTGGCTCGGCATGCTCGATGTGCTGGACGGGAAGAGTCCCATCTCCATGAGGACCGAGGAAGCGATCCAGAAGATCGCATCCGAGGCCGGTGATGAGAAGGCGGCCAAGAAAAAGCTCAAGGAGCTCGAGGCTGAGGCATGGGAGGACTTCCTCGATATGACGATTTCGCAGGCGATTCTTTGGGCTGCCAGCGATGTCGAGCCCGAGAAGAAGTCTTCGGAGATCGCCGCCGCGGAGCCGTACTTCATCGGCTCGCACTCCGGCGCATCCGGCGCGTGGGTCAGTGGTCCCGAGGACCTGCAGACCGGCGAGACAAAGAACGAGTACTTCTGGGGCTACAGCCACATGGCTACGGTCAAGGGTATGTTCTGCGCGGGCGACGCCTCCGGCGCCTCTTCGCACAAGTTCTCGTCTGGATCGCACGCCGAGGGCCGTATCGTCGGCAAGGCAGCGGTCAAGTACATCACCGAGAACAGCACACAGCCCAACATCGACATGGGCAAGGTCGAGGAGCTCAAGGGCAAGATGTTTGCGCCACTGGCGCTCTTCGAAGAGCACAGCAAGTTGACGACGGATGACGAGGTCAACCCCAATTACATCCGGCCCAAGTCGTTCATGTTCCGTCTGCAGAAGCTTATGGACGAGTACGTGGGCGGTGTGACCTCTCAGTTCACGACGAACAAGGCGTGTCTCGACAAGGCTCTAGAGTTGCTGACCGTTCTGGACGAAGACTCCGAGAAGCTGGCGGCGAAGGACCTGCACGAGCTCATGCGTTGTTGGGAGAACATCCAGCGTATGTGGCAGGCTGAGGCGCACACGCGGACGATCCTGTTCCGCGAGGAGACGCGTTGGCCGGGTTACTACCGACGGGCGGATTTTCCGAAGATGGACGAGAAGGATTGGCACTGCTTTGCCAACTGCCGCTGGGATCCCGAGACGGGCAAGTGGGCGATGATCAAGCGCCCGATGCTCCACGTCTTTCCGGGCGCCCAGGAGCACGAGCTCCTGGGTGGTTGAGCGAGGCCTGGTCTCAATAGTATCTTAGAGACTGTGTCGAGTGTTGGTGGAATCCCCCGGACCCTAGCCGGGTTCGGGGGATTTTAGTCGGGCCTCTTAATCCCCATACAGCCATCGGAGTTTACGGTTATAGGAGTCGCAAGGGAGCAAGCACTGTGAGTGATGAAGCAAAGAAATGCCCGCACTGCGGCGGCCAGCTGTCCAAATGGGCTACGCCGGACGATTCGTCCTGGGGCCAGGGACATCAGCTGGTGTGCTTCAACGACCAGTGTCCGTACTACGTTCGAGGATGGCAGTGGATGAAGGACAACTATCAGCAGAAGGCGTCGTACCGGTATCGGTTCGACCCTCAGACAGAGGAAGAGGGCCCGCTCCCCGTGTGGTCGGAGAGAGCTCTCAGAGACAGCATCCTGGACGATGAAGGAGAATCATGAGGGAAATCGAACGATTAAAAGAAGAGATACTGAAGGACTACGAGAGGCTCAACGAGAAGAGTGCGTTTAAGTTTGCATGCCATCCCGGCGTCCCGTGCTTCAATGACTGCTGCGGAGACATCAACATATTCCTGACCCCGTACGACATCATTCGGTTGAAGAACCACCTCGGGATCACCTCCGGGGAGCTCCTGTCCAAGTACACGGTCAGCCCCTTCGACAAGAACCTCAAATACCCTGTGATCCTGCTAAAGATGAACGACGACGAGAAGAAAAGCTGTCCGTTTGTCGGTGGCAAGGGTTGTGGGGTCTACGAGGATCGTCCGTGGGCGTGCCGGATGTATCCGCTGGGTCTGGCCTCGCCAGGCGAGGGCAGCAAGGCGGGGGACGAGGAGTTCTACTTTATGCTCGAGGATGGGTTCTGCAAGGGGTTCCAGGAGGACCGGAACCTGACAATCGCGGATTGGATCAAAGAGCAGGGGATCGACGAATACAACCAGATGGGGGAGGACTTCAAGGAGCTCACCCTGCACAAGTTCTTCCAGGATGGCGGCAACCTGGCTCCCGAGAAGATGGATATGTTCTTTCGCGCGTGCTACCACATGGACGGCTTCCGTGATTTCCTCTTTGAGACATCGTTTTTCGACAAGTTCGAGGTGGACGATGGGACACGCGAGAAGGTCAAGGAAGACGATGTTGAGTTGCTGAAGTTCGGGTACAAGTGGCTGAGATTTGCGATATTCGGAGAGGAAACGCTGCGGGTCAAGAAAGATGTGCTCGAGGCGAAGAAGGCGCAGATCGAGAAGATGAAGTCTCGGCCGGGGCAGACGCCGCCGGGCGCGAAATAGATGGAGCGCGGAGCTGGAAGGCAGCGCAGCGCTCGCCGATTGGGGCGGACGACCGGAGGCGGCAGCTCAACCGGCGGAGCGAATCTAGAGAGCTACTAACCTGTTGCCAGCGAGGTTCTAATATGAGTCGGCTGCAGCTTCTGATGTATGTTGCCTACGCGTTCTTTATCCTGGGCACGGCGTACAGGGCATGGAGGGTGGCGAGAATGCCCGTGCACCTGCGGTGGGATCTTTATCCCATCCCGCACGAGAAGGGCAAGGGGCACTACGGCGGGTCGTACTTCGAAGAGACCGACTGGTGGACGAAGCCGGCCGAGGTGTCGATGAGGGCTGAGTTCAAGGAGATGGCCAAGGAGATCATCTTTATCCAATCGATGTACCACAACAACCGTCCCCTGTGGTTCTTCTCTTTCCCATTTCATTTTGGGCTCTATATGCTGGTCGTGTTCGTTCTGCTGATCTTCCTCGGGGCGGTACTCGACCTCGTCGGGATGCCGATCGCCGCCGATGGCAACATCGTAGCCAGACTCCTCTTCTATATTACCGTACCGTTTGGCACCATCGGATCGGCGCTCGGCGCCATCGGGGCCGTGGGTCTTCTGATCAGCCGGCTGGTGAAGCTGGAGCTGCGGACGACATCGGTGCGAACAGACTATTTTAATCTCCTTCTTCTCCTGGGCGTGTTTGTGAGCGGGTTGATAGTGTGGGGTACCGAAGACATCTCGTACGCACACGCCCGGGGTTTTATTGCCGGTCTGATCTCATTTCAGCCGACGGAGCCGGTGTCCACCGGCGTCGCCACACATTTCGTGCTGGCTGCGGTCTTTATGATCTATTTGCCTTTTACACACATGACCCACTTCGTCGGCAAGTACTTCACGTATCACAAGGTTCGTTGGGAGGACACCCGCAACACGCGGGGAAGCAAGCTGGAGGCAAGGATTAACGAAGCGCTTGGGTACACGGTGACCTGGTCGGCACCTCATATCAAGACGGGTGGCACCTGGGCTGAAGCGGCAACCGCAACCGAGGAGAGCGCAGAAGATGAGCGATAAGAAGAAAAAGACGATCACCATCAAAGACTTCTGCCACAAGGACGGCCAGCTCGTCGAATTGGATACGACCGAGTTTCCGCCACTGCCGCCTCCGTACGACAAGCTCGATCTGTTGCCGAAGATCTCGACCATAAAGGACGAGCTCAAGGAGAAGTACGAGACCGATCTCGACGGGGTGTCGGCGGTGAAGTTCCCGCGGCCGGAGACCGAGGAAGAAAAACGGGAGCTCGTCGAGAAATTCCTCTCCGGTCTGAAAAAGCTCTTCGAGGCGCAGAACAACTGGAGCTTTATGCAGCCTCTCTTTCTCACCTTGGAGTACTGCGCGAAATGCCAGACCTGTGCATCCGCCTGTCCGATCTATAACGAGTCGGGTAAACAGGACATCTATCGCCCGACCTTTCGGGCGGAGGTCCTGCGACGGTTGTACAAGAACTATGTGAGGAAGGGTGGCAGGCTCATGGCGAAGATCAGCGGCGATGAGATCGACGCCACATGGACGATGGTCGCGCGTATCATGGAGCTGTGTTATCGCTGTACGATCTGCCGCCGCTGCGCGCAGACCTGCCCGATCGGTGTCGACAACGGACTGGTGACACGCGAGCTGCGCAAGATCTTTAGCCAGGAGATGGGCATCACGATCGAGCCGCTCCACAAGAAGGGCTCGCTACAGCAGCTCAAGTCGGGGTCGTCGACCGGGATGACGCCGGCGGCCTTTCTCGACAACGTCGAGTTTCTCGAGGAGGAGGTTGAAGAGCGCACCGGGATGAAGTTCAAATGGCCGATGGACAAGGCGGGGAGCGATATCCTGCTCATCCACAACGCGGGCGAGTACCTGTCGTGGCCGGAAAACCCGGAGGCGTTTGCGATCATCATGGAGAAGGCGGGGATCGACTATACGCTTTCGAGCGAGCTGCTCGGCTATGACAGCGTCAACTACGGCGTGTGGTACGACGACGTGCAGTTCGCCAAGGTCGCGCTCAAACACGCCCAGATCGCCAAAGATCTCGGTGTCAAAAAGATCGTTCTCGGTGAGTGCGGCCACGCCCACAAGGCGCTGACCGTCATCGCGGACCGTATTTTTACGGGCGATTTCAACATCCCGCGTGAGAGCTCGCTGACGCTGCTCCACGAGATCGTCAAGAACGGTGTGCTCAAGCTGGATCCGTCGCGAAACGACGATATCGAAGTAACGCTGCACGACCCCTGCAACCTGGTGCGTTTGATGGGCATCGTCGAGCCGCAACGACAGGTCATAAAAGCGGTTTGCAACAACTTCCGTGAGATGACGCCGCACGGCGTGCACAACTATTGCTGTGGGGGTGGCAGCGGTTTTGCGATCACGACGAACACGAATTTCAACGAGTGGCGCGATATCGTTTCGGGCCGTGCGAAACTGCGTCAGATACTCGACGTCTTCCAGGACACCCTGGAGCCGGAACAAAAGAAATACGTGTGTGCGCCATGCTCGAACTGCAAGGGCGCGATGCGCGATATGTTCAGGACGTACGGTCTCTTCGAGAGGTGCAACATCCTCTACGGAGGTCTCGTCGAACTGATCGTCAACGCAATGACCGATATTGAGGAACCCTTCCTCGAGTGGGATTTTCACTAAAAGAGGGGATGAAGGTGGCCAAGAAAATTCTGATTGTGGATGACGAAGCCGATGTCAGGACGTATCTGGAAGTCCTTTTCACTGAGAACGGCTACGAGACGGCGACCGCCGTCGACGGCGATGTGGCGATGGCCAAGGCGAGGGAATTCAAGCCGGATCTGATCACACTCGACATCATCATGCCTCATGAGACCGGTCAGAAGTTCTATCGCCGGGTGGTCAAGGACGCTGAGTTCTCGAAGACGCCCGTCATCATCTGTACGGGGATGGAGCGGTTCAGGGATCTGTTCCAGCGTGACCATCGGACGATGCCCAAACCGTTTGGCTTTATCGAAAAGCCGATCGACAAGGAACTGCTTCTGGGGAAGGTCAAGGAAGCGATCGGGTAGCCCAGGTTGTCCGGACCGGTCGGTGCGCGTGAACACAGCGGCTGCGGGCGGACAGAGTTCTTCAAGACAGCGACGTAATGTGTTGGGGGATGATACGTTACGGCGCTGTTCTGTTTCTTGACATAAATCACACATATTCCGATTGAAATCGTAGGTTTTAGTGCTAAATTAGCTAAGAAGGCTAGTGAAAACTATCACAAGCCAGGAGGAAGGTGCCCTCGATGAAACTCTCCACACGCGCCAGATACGCCCTGCGGATGATGGTGGCCGTGGCCCGCATCACCAATGGTAACGGACTGGTCAGTCTCAACAAGGTCTCGGCCGAGACCAAGATCTCGAGACGCTATCTCGAACAACTTGTCATCGGTCTCAAGAACGGTGCTCTGATTCGCGGCAAGAGCGGCAAGGGTGGCGGCTATGCGCTTGCCAAACCGGCCAAAGAGATCAGAATCCGCCAGATCATCGAGGCCGCCATTGGGCCGATCAACATCGTTGACTGCGTGCTCGACCCTGAGATGTGCATGAAGGCGGATGACTGCGAGTGCCGGATGCTCTATCACCTGATCAACGAGCGGATCAGAACGGTGCTCGACGACCTCGTCCTGGACGACCTCGTCAACAAGGGCCCGCTGGAGGAAATGGTGATGGCGCTCGGCACGGCGCCCGCGAGCGGGTCGTCGAGCGGTAAAAGGAGTCTTTGTTGATCGATTTCAAACCAAGGGAAGTGCCTGTTTTGACGGGCCGCGCGATTTGGACTTACGATACGTACGGAGGTGTCATATGCCTGCAACGTTAAACTGGGATGAACTGATGCCGTTCACCCACTTTCTCGTTCACACCCTGCATTACATCGCCCTGGCGTTCATGGTGGTGGCGTATACGATCAAGATACGGGGGTACATGAAAAAGCCGGCCGCCATGGAAGGGACGGTGGGTAAGGGAGACCCTGGCAAGGCGATCCGCTACTCGTTCTTTACGCTTGCGAAGCCGATGGAAATGGAGAGCACGCGAAAGCACTTTGGGCGATATGTCGAATTCGTACTCTTTCATATCGCGATGGCCGTGGGTATCGGCGTGGCGTTTACGATGCCGTGGGCGCACGCCTCGATGACAAGCCCGGTTGTCGTTTACGGGCAGCAGATTGTCTTTGGTCTCGCAGCCCTGATCGGTATCAGCCGGCTCGTGCGTCGCGTCGCGGACCCGGCGATGCGGGCCATCAGCTCGCCCGACGATTACTTCTGTCTCGTTCTTTTGACGGCCTGGATGGTCACCGGCGTCGTGGCGGCGCCGCAGACCAGCGAGGCCTGGCTACTGTCCTTTTTCTCGCTGGCGACGTTCTTCCTTTTCTATGTGCCGTTCAGCAAGATATCGCACTATGTGTGCTGGCCCTTCATGCGCTACTACATGGGCAAGCACTTTGGGCATAGAGGGGTTTATCCAAAGAAACGTATCGCTGGAGCCTAGGGCACACGCCACCGAGTATTGGAGGAGGATCAGGAATGGCCACATCAGAAAAAGCAAAGAAGTTTAACGAGTTCTTCAAACAACGGCTCAACCGACAGCATGTTTTCTCGCTGGCCTCCTGTGCTCACTGCGGGATGTGTAACGACAGCTGTCACTACTTTCTCGCCGAGAAGGATCCCAAGATGACGCCCGCCTACAAGGCGGATCGGGTGCGCAGTATCTACAAGGGGTTCTATGACTGGGTTGGCAAGGTCATGCCCTTTTGGGTGGGAGCACGGACGATCAAAACGGACGAGGATCTCGAAGAGCTCAAAGACTTCTTCTTTGGCGCCTGTACGGGTTGCCGCCGCTGCACAATCAACTGTCCGTTTGGTGTCGATATGGCGGCCATCGTCGGGCTGACACGCAGCTGTCTCATCGATGCCGGTGTTGCGCCCGAGGGCATCACGACCGTCATGAAGGACCAGTGGGAGACGGGCAACCAGATGGCGATCAGCTCCGAGGACTATCTGGAGACGCTCGAGTGGGTCGAGGAAGAGATGCAGATGGAGCTCGGTGATACGAACTTCAAGGTGCCGATCGACAAGGAGGGGGCGGATTTCGTCTTCGTGATCAACCCGCGCGAGATCAAGTACAACCCTCTGTCACTCCAGGCGGCATTCAAGATCTTTCACGTGGCCGGTCTCGACTGGACGATGGGATCAACGGGGTGGGACAACACGAACTTCGGTCTCTTTTCGGGCAAACCCGATCTCGGTGGTCACATGGGCAATCTCGCCTACGACCACGCCAAAAAGCTCGGCGTCAAGCGCATGGTCGTTTCGGAATGTGGGCACGGGCTCCGGTCGACCAAGTGGGAGGCCCCCAACTGGGGCAAGGCCAACCCGCTCCCGTTCGAGATTATCTCGATCCTCGAGCTGATGGTCGATCTGATCAGCTCGGGCGAGATCATTCTCGACCCGCGTAAAAACCCGCTGCCCGTGACGTATCACGATCCGTGCAACCTGTCGCGCTCCGGCGGTTTGACCGAGGAGCCGCGTTACTGTCTCAAGAATGCGTGCATGGATTTTCGTGAGATGACACCGAACCGCGCCGATTCGTACTGCTGCACCGGCGGTGGCGGGGCGATGTCGATGTCCGAATACGCGGGGCGCCGCTTGAGTGTGGCCGGGACCAAGGCCGATCAGATCAGGGACACGGGAGCGCACCAGGTGTCGACAGCCTGTCACAACTGTGTCGACGGTCTGACCGATCTCATCAAGCACTACGATGTCAAGGCCGAGCAGGGCAACGGCAAGGAGACCTGGCTCCCCGTAAAGAATGTCTGCGAGTTCGTCGCGGATGCCATCGTCATAGAGAAGACACTCCCGGTGCGAGAGCCCCGCAAGCGGATCCCGATGGAGGTCAAGCGGGTACTCGTGGTCGACGACCAGCCCGATGTGGTTGCGTATCTCGAAGCGCTGCTCCAGGACAACGGGTATGAAGTGGTTACGGCCTACGACGGCACCGAGGGTATCGAGAAGGCGAAGGAGACTCGGCCGGATCTGATCACGCTGGATGTTACGATGCCGGGCAAATCCGGTGTGGCGGTGTTCCACGAGATCCGGAACACACCGGAGATCGAGAACACACCGATCTTTATCATCACCGGTGTGATCGACTTCCGGCAGCTGATGTATCAGCGCACCGTCCAGGCGCCCGAGGGATTTATGCAGAAACCGATCAACGAAAATGTGTTTCTCATGACCGTCGATCGACTGACGGGGGCGAGGGAGCCTACAGGGGTAACGGAGCAATAGATAACGCTGACCTTTTGAGCAGCGCTATTTGCGCCGATTGGAGCTGACGTCCTGTTGGGGCGCCGCTCAAGCGGCACGGGGCGAATGGGTTGTAACACACCCGCCTGCTGAGCCGACGCTCTCGTGGTCGCAGTTCAACCGGCGCGGGGATGCGCGTTTTGTAAACAGAACGGGGTACTATGAGTGAAGGACCCCAGCCGATAAACGGCAATGGCGAACCGTCCCACGAGCAGTATTTCGACGCGCTCGGGGCCTGGGTCGTTGTCTACGACCGCGATCTCAAGATCGCGCACCGCAACGCGCTTTTCAACTCCACGTTTGGCGATCCCGGCGAAAGGCACTGCTACGAAGTCTTGAAAGGGCGCAAGGAGAAGTGCCCCGACTGTCCCGTTGATGCCGTCTTCAAGACGGGCGAGTCTCAGAGGAGTGAGAGCGTCGTCGTCAAACCCGACGGCGAGGAAATCCCCGTGATGGTCTTCACCTCGCCGATCCGAGACGACTCGGGCGAAGTCGTCCGCGTCGTCGAGCTCGCGGCCGATATCTCCGACGTCAAGAGACTCCAGAGAAGACTGGCCCGGACACAGACGCGCCTCAAGCAGTTCTTCGATGAGGTGCCGTGTTATGTGTCGGTTCAGGATCGTGACCTCAACCTCGTCACCACCAATCGCCGGTTCAAGCGCGACTTTGGCGATGATCGCGGCCGCTGTTTCGAGGTTTACAAACACCGCAGCGAACCGTGTCTCGAGTGTCCGGTCGAGCGAACGTTCGCAGACGGCCGTTCTCACGAGAGCGAGGAGATCGTCACGTCGATGGCGGGCGATCAGTACAACGTCCTCGTTCACACGGCGGCGATCCGTGATGAAAGAGGCGAGATCACGCACGTCGTCGAGATGAGCACCAACATCACGCCGCTGCGCAAACTCCAGACTCAGCTCGAGGCCACGGGGCTGCTCATCGGTTCGATATCGCACAGCGTCAAGGGCCTGCTCACCGGTCTGGACGGCGGAATGTACCTGGTGAACAGCGGGCTTGAGAAGGACAACAAACCGCGGATCGAGCAGGGCTGGGAAATGGTGACGCGCAACGTCGACCGTATCCGCAGCACCGTGCTCAACATCCTCTACTACGCCAAGGAGCGCGAACCGGACTGGACGGCGATGTCCGTGACCGAGCTGCTCGACGAGGTCTACGCGATCACCGAGAGGAGGGCCAAAGACCACGGCGTGGAGTTCATCAAGAATGTCGATGGCAACGCCGGTATGCTCGAGGGAGACCACACGGCGTTGCAGTCGCTGCTCGTCAATCTGCTCGAGAACTCGATGGATGCCTGCCGTGTGGACCAGAAGAAAACCGAGCACCGGGTGACACTGTCGGCCATCGGCGATGAGAAAACGGTCCAGATCGAGGTCCAGGACACCGGGATCGGGATGGACGAGGAGACCAAGAACAAGGTCTTTAGCCTCTTTTTCTCATCGAAGGGGACCGAGGGCACCGGGCTGGGTCTCTTTATTGCCAACAGCATTGTGAAGCAGCATTGTGGTACAATCAAAGTGGAATCCGAGGTTGACAGGGGAACCCACTTTACGGTAAAGATTCCTCGAAAGCGGCCGGCCGGCGAGCTTTGAGGTGCCCGTTTCCAGTGAGGGGGCCCATGCGAGAGGCAGCCCCTTAGAGGCGTCAACGAGACGACGCCGGATCCCCAAATTACACATTCCAGAATCTGACGAGTGAAAGCACAACTTCGAGAATTACTTGCCGAGCAACGCTTCGACGAGATCGCCGAATTGGCGGCCTCGCGAACGCGGGTCCTCGGCATGCTCATATCGCTCACATACGACACCGATCCGGTGATTGCGTGGCGGTCCGTCGAGGCCATCGGCGTGGCATCGGATCGCGTGGCGGGAGAGAGCAAGCGAGTCGTTCGCGACATTCTCCGCCGGCTCCACTGGCTCCTCAGCGAGGAATGCGGGGGGTACTGCCCGTTGGCGCCCCAGGCGATGGCCGAGATCATCCGCAGGCGGCCGGAGATGTTTGCCGAATACGCGGGCATCGTCACCACGCTTCTCAACTCGATGGCCGAGGAGGACCTGGTCTTTTTTCGCCCGGGTGTCCTGTGGGCGATCGGACGGATCGCCCCCGTGGCCGAGGAGCAGTTCGGCTGGATTATGCCGAGGGTAGTAGTCGCCCTCGACGACGCGAATCCTCAGACACGCGGTATGGCCGTCTGGTGTCTGCTGCAAGCGGGCAAGGCGGATCTCCTCGCCGATCGCAAGGATCTCGCCTCCGACGAGGCAGCTGTTGAACTCTATGAGGATGGGAAAATCGTTCAGACGAGCGTCGGCGATCTACTGCGCCAGCACGGGCATGCCCATTAGTGGCCAGATAAACCACACAAACAGACCGATCACAATCATAAGCATGATGCTCGCGGGCAAGCCGTACACAAAAAACTCGCCCGATGTGAACTGCTTGCTCCCGTGGGCAATGGCGTTGGGCGCCGCCCCGACGAGGAGCAGAAATGGCATTCCCGCGGCGACCAGCGAGGAGAAGAGAATCACCTCGGGCGCCACACTGAGATAGCCCGCGAGAACGAGCGCCACGGGGAGTGTGATCGCGATGGCGGCGACGTTCATGATCACGTTGGTCAAGATCAACACAAGAAACACCACGCCCATCACAAAGACGAACCACGGCGCCTGCTCGAACATGACGAGCCACTGAACGGCCATCCACTCCGCTGCCCCCGTTTGCCACAGACAGAAGCCGATGCTCATCGCCCCTCCAAAGAGGAGGATGATATTCCAGGGGATCTCCTCGAGGTCGTCGGTCGTGAGGATCTTGAAGAGAAAGAACAACACCGTCGCCGTGAGAATAATCGCAGCCTTGTCGATACCCGCCATCCACGGCACGGCGTTGCGCATACTCATTGCCGCAATGCTGGCGACGACGATGACCAGGGTGAGGATCTCCTTACCGCTCATCGGCCCCAGACCCGCATAGAGTTTCTTGGCGCGTTCGCGCAGTCCGGGGATACGGGCCCGTTCCGGTTTACAGACGATCATGAAGTAACCCCATAGCAGAAACGTCATCAGCCAGCCGATGGGCCACATATAGTACGTCAGTTCAAAAAACGAGACCTCACGACCCACGATGTCCTCGTAAAAGCCGATGGCCACGGCGCCACGCGCCGCGCCGAGAAGTGTGACGATGCTGCCGGCGCCGGCCACATACGCCATTCCCATAAAGAGGCCCCGGCCGAATTTGGTGATCCGGTTCTGGTCCTCGTAGAGGGCATAGATCGCCATGAGCAGGGGATAGATGGTCGCCGCAACCGCGGTATGGGCCATGACGTGCGTGAGTGCCGCGGTCAGAACGAAGACGCCGAGATAGATCATGCTCGTGCGTTCGCCGACCACGGTGAGCATTCCGTAGGCGAGACGTTTGGTGAGCCCCGTTTTTGTAAAGACGAGGCCGATCACAATGGATCCGAAGATAAACCACACCGACGGCGCCATAAAATCGGTAAAGGCCACACGCGCCGGTCGAATCAGAAAGAGCGCCTGGAGGACACCAATCAGGATGCTCGTCACACCGATGGGCACGACCTCGAACACCCAGTAGGTTGCGGCGAGCAGAAAGACACCGAGCGCCAGTTTGCCCTCGCGCGAGAGCGCGAACGACTTGCCCACGGGATCAACGGCGTCGGGCCAGGGAGGTGAGACGGCAACGCCGACAAAGAGCGCCAGGCCGAGGATAATAAAGATCGCCCGCTTGATGTCAAGGCGCGGACGCGCCTTGGCCAGATAGACGCCTTCCGGGTGCTTTGGCAGGAGCGCTTCTGGCGGCGGTCCGGTCCTCAGTCTGGGTCGCTCGTCGGCCATCGGGTCTTCACGCCTCTTACTCTTCAGAGCACCATGTTGGTGATTTCGGTCAGCAAATCCGTCGAACGCAGTACGCCCGCGATCTTGCCATCCTGGAGCACCGGGATGACGCTGACGTTGAAGTCGACCATCTCATAGATCGCTTTCATCAGATGGTCTTCATAGTCCAGCGTAATCTTGATGGGTTGCATCACGTCACTCACGGGACGCTCGGCCTGCTTGCGCATGCCTTCGAGAAAGTTCTCCCAGGAAAACTCGGCGAGATCCGGGTCCATCTTGACGGTAAAGAGACTCTTCTTTTTTTCGACCGGCTCACGCGACAAAAAGTCGGGTTCCAACCCGCGCAGAATGTCTCGCCGCCGGGCTGTACCCATGAGCTGGTACTTCTCGTCAAAGACCAGAACCCACCTGGGTACGAGGGCGGCGTCGTTGACCACCACGCGCTGCGTGGCCTGTATCGCTGCTATCGTCTGACGAAGGGTGAACCAGTACGGAATGTGCGGGTACGATTCCAGAGGGATCATGATCTCTCCGACTTTCCTGCGTAACATCACAGTTCTCCTCTCTTGACGTTCCCGTCACTTCG
>CBDVBZ010000039.1:0-27221 GCA_965372355.1 uncultured bacterium
GCACCGGCCGACGAACCCGCGACGGGCGAGTCACGGGATGCACTGGCTGACGAGCCTACGACGGACGAGCCCTGGGAGGCATTAGCCGACGAGCCGTGGGAGGCACTGGCCGACGAGCCCGCGACCCGGCTGGAAACACCAGAGGATCTGGATACGACGGATGGATCGGGCGAGCGCGTGCTCGACGAGAGCACCCGAGAGCTGCACAGGCTCACAAGGGAGTTCGTCGACCGGTTTCCCCGGTGGGATCCGAACGAAGAGACACCCGATACGCTCCAACAAATTCGAAGAGATCTGATTCTGGTTGGCTTCTATGCACACTCGATCGAACGCATGATCGGGATCAAGGTGGGTGACCCATCGGCGCCACGTCTGGCATCGCTCACCCCGGTGGTTTCCGCACTCAGGGACTTCTCACGCTTGCTATGTGCAGAGTCCGATCGGGCGATTGACCTTGCGTTGACGGGCGAGGAGAACGCACTCGACGTCAGACTACTGTCACCCGTCGTCAGGATCCTGCAGGGAATGATCGGAGACATCGCCGAGAGATGCACGGAGAAGGATCTTCACATCGAGTTGACTGTTGAGAAAAAATACGGATCGTTTGTCTGGTCACTGCGTGATAACGCGGGAAACCATGTATCGGATGCATCACACGATCCGGACGAGTATCTCGTATTCTATCCGAGTTTGAGAGAGACATACAGAGCGCTCGCTGAGCTTCACAGCCTTCTGTGGGTGGAACCGAGTGACGATCATGACATCCGGTTCGCTTTCAGTCTGCCTACGACGCCTGACAACGATGTCTTTGTCCTGTGGGGGCACGACGAGGATAGCTTCGTCGTACTGTCCAACCAGGTGTCCGAGATTGTTGCTGTGGGTGACGTCGAGCTCGAGCGCGATGCCCGAGGTGGGTACCTGATCCGCGACGGCCATCGCATACCGGTTATTCGACTCGGAGAAATCAGCGAAGGGGTCGACGTCGATGGTGACAGGATCGTGATTCTGGGCCACGTGGAGACCCGGGTGGCGTTCTATGTCGATGGAGGGGGCGACGTGGTGGAGGGATCCTGGATGAAGGACGCTATCCCTGCATGGAGGGGAGTAAGGAACGGAGTCGCGCAGATCGGTGACAGAGAGGCCACGGTGCTGGAGGCAAGTGATCTGTTAGACAGACATCTTGGCCTCGTCAACGACGCCAGTGAGGAATCGATGGCAGGCGACACGTTGGATCCCGCAGAGGAAGCCGCGCCGGCAGATGACACGGGCGACACAAGAGAACCGCAGTCGGTGGACTCCTGCGACGCAGAAAGGCATGTGCTCGTCGTCGAGCGGAGCGAGGCATTGAGGAATGAACTCCATTCGATATTTGCAGAGGCTGGATGGCGGACAAAGATGGTTGATCAGCTCGATTCTGCGATCGACAGTCTGCACAAAGATGTTCCCTCGCTGATTATCAGTGAATTCAGGGTACCGTCAATGGCTGCCAAGGTCCTGCTCGAGCGGTTGAGACTCGACGGCAGTGAGATCCCGGTTCTGGTTACGACCACGCACGCCGGTGAGAACGCCGAGCGACTCGTGCAGAAGCTGGGCGCCGCGGGCTACATCCGCAAACCCCTGAACTCCTCCGACGTCCTGAGCAGTATCAAGGATATTGTCGGAGACGGACAGAACGTTGTTGCAAAGACTTAGCGTTCTGCAACGCCCCGGCCGGCCTCGCGGGACGCCGGGAGTGAGGCAACGAAGGTCGTTAGCATAACGACCTGTAAAATAACGGGTTAGACGAACGTTGAGCCCGGTCTATTGGGCCTGGTGGTTGGTATACTTCGTGCTATTTCTGTACCCGGACGCGAAAACCCAACTCTGATCGAGAAAAGGACGGCATGCAATGAGCAAGTGGAGAGATTCCGACTATTCGAACATCGTGATCGGCGGAAGCGAAGATACCGACGTGGTCATGACCTCCGTCGAGGCATCCGAATACTTGAAGATGCACGTGAAGACTGTCTGTAGGCTCGCCAAGGAAAGGAAAATTCCGGCCAAGAAGGTTGGCAGCGAGTGGCGGTTCCTCAAGAGTGTTCTGGATAGGTGGCTGGCTGAGGAAGAGGTTTAAGGTTGGTCCACATACGTGTTGTGGAGGGCCTATGAAGCGTTGAATCCGCGCTTTCACGATTGCAGACCCCTCTTCTTGTGCCACTCACAAATCGTCGGAAGTGTTTCATGGCCAAAACGGTTGTAGAGAAAGTCACCTCACCGAACCCCGACGTTTCAATCTTCAAAATCAGCGGTGTACTCGGCTACCACGAAAACGCGGTACTCACCAAGTTTTTCGGCGAGTGCGTGAAGAAGGGTATGACCAGGCTCATCATGGATTTCTCCGAGCTCGGATCGCTCGGCGGCGGTTGTGCAAAGATCATTCGCGAAGCCGCCGGGACCGGGGAGATCGTCGTCTGCATTATTGGTGCTTCGAACACGGTTCACAGCTTCCTCGAAAAAACCGGAAAAACACTCATTATCTACGAATCCGATCAGAATGGTGCCCTGGGAAAGATTGCGGTAGTGCAGCCGAAACCCGCAAAAGCTCCCAAGGAGCCCACCGCGAGCCTCGACAAGGTGACCGAATCCGGGAGGGCACCACGATCGACCACGGAAAAGAAAGACAGCCGCGGTGAAGGATCCCCTCCCCGCCCGGCCAAAACACACAAAAAGCAGGATCAGGTAGAGGTCCTCGAAACCGCGGCCGCGCTCGACGACGATGAGAGAATCGAAGATACCAAACAGCCGGTTTCTGCAGCTCCGACAGCCGGAAAACTCGACGACGGCAACATCGGTCCGACATCCGAGCAGAAACTCAAGCGTCGGCTTCTTCGATATCGCTCACTGATTTCGTTGGCGGCGGATTTCGGGCAGATTCGGGAGAAGTCACGGCTGCTCGATGCGTTTCTCCTGACCACGATCTCACAGACCGGTACCGACAGCGCGGCATACTTGGAGCTCACCGGCGGGTCATTCCACCTGACGGCGTGGAAGGGGTTTGAAACCGCCGATCCCGGTGCATTCACACTGAATCTGCAAGATGTCGACGGGAAGGAATGGCTCAGGTCACCCCGGGTGCGCGAGACGAGCGAGTCACCGATCAGCGACGCGGCCCGAGAGAAGATAGCAAGCTGGGGAATGCCGTACACGGCTCCATTTATCGTCCAGGGCAAGCTCGAAGGGTTCGTGCTTCTCGGCAGTCCGATGGGTGACGGATTGGGCGAGGCGGCGTGCGAGTTTCTGATCATGCTCATAGACCAGACCGCCATCGCTTATCGGAACAGCCAGCAGCTGGAACAAGAGAACGAGAGAACCGCTGGGATCGTTCAGTCACTCATGGCCATGATCGGGGATCACACACTGTCGTGCAGCGATATGGAGACGATTGTCAATTACGTTCACGCCGTCGCGGCAGCCATGAATTATCCCGAAGAACACATCCAGAATCTTCTACACGGGGCGATGCTCAGGGATGTCGGGATGATCAGAGTAAGCGACATCATCGTGCAGAGTGAGAGCGAATTGAAGGATGAGGAATGGACCGCAATCAAGCAACACCCGATCGATGGCTCGGATATGCTCCGCAAGATGAGTTTCTCCGAGCACACGTGCGATGTTGTTCTGTATCACCACGAACGGTTCAACGGAGGGGGATATCCGCAGGGTATCCGCGGGACACAGATTCCTCTCGGCGCGAGGATTGTCTCCGTCGTGGAAAGTTACGCGGTAATGCTTCAGAAACGCCCGAAACGACCCGCGTTGTCCAGCGAACAATCGCTCAGCACACTAAAAGAGAATCTGGGAAAGCGGTACGATCCCGATATTATTGCTGCGTTTGTCGAAATCGTCGAAGAGGAAATCCGCACCGGTCGCAAGGCCAGACTCAAGCGTGGCGAATTGCTCGGTGCCAAAGGATGATCTAGATGGCTGGAAACATACTCGTCGTTGATGATGACCCCAAGGTTCTGGAGATTCTCGAGAAGACTCTGAAGAACAAGGGACATGACGTAGCCGTTGCACGGGATGCCGAAGAGGCGCTCGGCCACTATAAGGCCAGAATGCCCGATATGGTTATCCTCGACATCATGCTGCCCGATATGGATGGTAGGGATCTGCTCAAGATCATGCGTTCCGTTCCCGGTGTCGACGAGGTCCCCGCTCTCTTTGTGTCGGCCAACTCCGACCCGGAGACCCGTGTGAACGCACTGAATTGCGGCGCCGACGACTTTTTGGTCAAGCCGTTCTCCCTTCAGGAATTCAACGCCAAGGTCATCAAAGTCCTCGGTTCCTACGAGAGCACGCGCGCGCTGACGGATCGCGCAGAGGAACTCGAATCGGAAGTCTCGGAGAAGCGGGCGAGCAACAAGCAGGTCAACCGCGAGCTCAAGAGGCAGCTTCTCGCGATGCGGACGCTCTTCGATGTGAGCCAGGATCTGAACAAGGGACTCGATCTCGATGAGATGGTCAGCGGGTTTGCCCTGACGGTCGTTGGGGAACTCCAGACGTCGGCAATGGCCCTCTTCACCGTCAAACGCGAGCGTGACGACAGTTTCTGCTTTCAGGGTGGAAAAGGAATCGATCGGGACCGCATGTCCGACCTCACGCTAAAGACGGACAGCGAATTCGCACAATGGCTGAAGTCGGATCCCCGGCCACAAAGGTTGGTCGAGGGTAAAAACCAGGAAGGAGTGCGAGCATTGCCCGACGCGCGTCTGGCCACGTTCGAGTACGTGACAGCGATCCTGGTCAAGAGAGAGCTCAAGGGTATGGTCTTCATCGGCCCGAGATTGTCGGACAAGGAGTACATGCCCTCCGAGCTGGATATGCTCCAATCACTCTGCAACTCGGTGGGGATTGGCCTCGACAACGCCCGGCTGTTCCGTGAGTTGCAGCGCACGTATCTCTCCACCGTCAAAGCGCTGGTGTCCATTATCGAAGCAAAAGATCCATACACCAAGGGTCACACGGAGCGTGTGGCCGACTATACCATCGCACTCGGACACAAAATGAGATTCCCCAAGGATGCCCTCCGCGATCTGGCGTTTGGAGCCGTGCTTCACGACATCGGTAAGCTGGTCGTTTATGAGAGAGTCCTGAATAAACCGGGCCGGCTCACTGATGACGAGTGGGAGAGTATGAAGCAGCACCCAAGCATCGGGGCTGCCATCATCGAGAACATGGAGTTCCTGGCCGGCACCGCTGCCCTCGTTCGGCACCACCACGAGTCCTATGATGGATCCGGGTATCCCGATGGCCTGGAGGGCGAGAATATTCCCCTCGGAGCCAGAGTCATCTCCGTTGCCGACAGCTACGATGCCATGACCACCGATCGATCGTACAGAAAAGCGCTCAGCTCTGAGATTGCTCTCGAGACGCTCAAGCAGAAGGCGGGAACCCAGTACGATGCGATAGTCGTCGAGTATTTTGTCGAACTCATCGAGGTCGACGGATTCGTTCCGCACAAGCGGAGAGACTACGTCGTAACCGAGGAACTGTGATCATCGTTCGCACTGCCGGATAGTCTCAAGCGCCGACGCCTCAGGCGTTTGCGTCCCACCCCCAGGCGACACACTCACGCCGCTGTGAACCCAGTCGACAGACACGCCGGATCCCCGGATCGGCAGTGGCGGCCTGCCGTCTAGCGTGCGACGGCAATCCCTTGTCATATATCGGATTACGATCGCATCTCAAGGGCACGACTTCGGCGTCACGACTGGCACCCGAATTGCGATTCAGATCGGCTCTGGATGGTTTTGAGATGTGAGGTTGGATGACGCCGCTTGTTGGGTTGATGTGTGGTGTGGTGAGAGTCGTTGACGGCTTCCCATCTCTTAGGAGAGAGGGAGTCTCACCGGAGGCGGGCTGGGAGGAACCGTAACCGGTTGGGGTGACGGATGGTCGTTTGATCCTCTTCGGATGGGTGGGATGTCGGGTGGCGGATCGGAAGCCACGCCTGACAGCTGGCGACAGTTGTCGTCGCCAAATGCGTCCGCTGTCCGATAACCTGCCAGGGGCGCAAATGAATCAGCCCGTCTCCCGAGAGACTCCCTCTCGAGTGCCCCGCGATGTGCCCTCAAAGCGACCCGATGCCTTCCGCGAGGCCGAAACAGCCCGCGAGCCGCGGCCTTGGCCGGGCCGCACGGGACCCGAGCCACTTGGCTCCGGAGAACCGCATATGCAGCTTTTGCCGCACACGACGGGGGTGTCCCCATGATTTCTTCATAGCTTGGATGATGCAAACGTTCCAACTATTTCTGAAATAGCACGATAAGGACGGTTGTCCTGTGCCGCAGGATATGCTATAATCGATGAAGTTATCCACCAGACGCCGGGCCTTCACCCGGAGTCCATTCTCAATCTACGGAGTTTCACATCTTTATTCAGGAGGCGACACCGTGAAGCATATGGTGCGATCCATTTTTCTGGTGCTCACGATAGCACTGATGGCGTTTGGCTGTAGGACGTTCGAGCCTACCGAAGCGCCGAACAACGGACCGACGTGGGACATGATGTCCGGAACGGAAACGCTCGGCGACATTGACATCCCGATTGCCGACGGATCAGGCATGGTCATCGCCGGGGTCGGTATGAGAAGCGGCTCAGGCGATATTTCTATCAACGTGCCGGGTGCGGTTCAGCAGGTTATTCTTTACTGGCAAGGGTTCATGTTGGTAGACGGCACCGACGGTTCGGTCAACGTCAATGGAACACCTGTAGCCGGGACCCTGATAGGCGGTCCGACCTACTTCTTCGGAGTCACTTCTCCGGCGTACAGCTCGACCCACCGGGCCGACATCACCGGACTGGTCGTTGTGAGCTCAGGAGCCAATACCGTGAGCATCAGCGGCATGGACTTCACAAGGGCCAACAACGGTGCCGGTCTTGTGGTGATCTATGACGATGGCAGCGGTTACAAGAACCTCTCCATCAAGGACGGGGACGACCTCGCGTGGGTCGGTTTCCCCCCACTCCGCGACACGACCGTGCCGCAGACGTTCTCCTTCGCCGCGCATACCGCTGACCGCACGGCTGAGTTGTCCATATTTGCTGCCAGTGTTGCGGCCGATCGACCGAACGTCATAGAAGTGACGATGGGCGGCGTGCCTACCCGCTTCGTGGACATGCTCTACAGTGCCGCGGGTGCAGACTTTGACGCGCTCACACTCCCGGTCACCGTCCCCGCGGGGATCAGTTCGATGACCGTTCAATTGCTGTCCGAGAAGGATGCCTCGAGCGTGTTCACCGGTGAGCCCGCGTCGCTGGTCTGGTCGGTCGGGACTCTCGCCATTCTCGACGAGGAGTGCGGTCCGTGCGAGGGTAAGGTCACGGCGCTGACACTTCAGTACAACGGATCAGCAGCGGCCGACATCGTCGTCCAACAGAGAAATGACGGCGTGGTCGTGTTTGACGGCAACGTGGCCGCCGGCGGACAGTTTTCGTTTGTGGGAGCCGACAAGCACGGCACGCTCGGTCCTGAGATCGAGATCTACGTGGACGGACAGGGTCCCACCGACATCCACACGAGCTGCTCGCAGCCGATTGGTCCTGGGCTTGTGGCCGGGGACTTCGAGGTCATCAGCGGATACAGCCGGATCGGTGGCCTGCTCTGCGAGCCCGGCGACTGGTCGGACGATGACGACGACGATGACGATATGGGATGCGAGTGCGATGGTAGGGTCACGGATCTGACGCTTCAGTACAACGGATCTGCTTCGGCCGACATCCTTGTCGAAGGGAAGAAAGGGACAGACCGCATGGTCGTGTTTGACGGCAACGTGGCCGCCGGCGGACAGTTCTCGTTCGTGGGCTGGGACAAGCACGGCACGCTCGGTACTGAGATTAATATCTACGTGGACGGGGGCGAGCCCACCATGATCCACACGAGCTGCTCGCAGCCGATTGCGATCGGGATGGTGTTCGGTGACTTCGAGATCATCGACGGAAACAGCCGGAACGGTGGCCAGCTGTGTGAGATCGATAGGAGTTCGAGTACGCGAGGAGATGACCAGCTTAGAAACTAGCGCTGTTTCAGCTCCTAGATGTGTGTAAAGACGAATCCCTCCGGCGCGTTGACGGTGCCGGGGGGATTTGTCTTTTGGAGCGCGCACCCATCAAAAGGAGAGCACGTGGCGCGAGGAGCGAGGGGAAGACGCGGGAGATCCTGGAACTGCTGCGGCACTCGTAGCCTGTGTGCGGAAAGGTCTTGTCGCCATTGAGTGGGGCAACCTAATATGCGAGTATCTGAGCATCGAACAGTCTTCGACCGACGAAGCGAACGACCTCTGCACGGCGGTGACAATCCAATGATATCGAAACCGACAGACAATGTTGTCAAGAGAGTCCTACCGAACGGCCTGACCGTGTTGTTCAAGGAGGACCACTCCAACCCGGTCGTCGCCATCAACGTGTGGTTTGGCGTGGGCTCGGTCAACGAAACCGAAGAGCAGGGCGGACTCGCCCATTTTCAGGAGCACATGGTCTTCAAGGGCACGAAGCGGCATGGCGTCGGGGAGATCGCAAAACTGATCAAATCGGCGGGCGGCAATCTGAACGCCGGGACGAGCTACTCCTATACGATGTACTACGTCGTGATGCCCTCCAATGCGTTCTCGCTGGGGTTGGATATCCAGGCCGATGCCATGATGAACTCGACGTTCGAAGCCGAGGAGTTCAAAAAGGAACGGCTCGTGGTCATCGATGAGGCGAGGATGTACGACGACACGCCGGACTCCTTTATGTTCTATCGCACGATGGAGCTGGGATACGACGTGCATAACTATCGCCGGCCGATTGCCGGCCGTGAAACGGTTGTCGAAAAATTCACGCGCGATCAACTTCTCGATTTCTACAAGCGTTACTACCGCCCGGCCAACACCGTTCTCGTTGTCGTTGGCGATATCGATGAGAGCGCCGCTTTTAGCGAAATAGAAAAGGTGTACGGCGGCTGGAGCAACGGTCATGTCGATGTCCTGGATTCGCCGGTCGAGCCACTCCAGACACAGCTTCGCTATACACCGTTGCGGGGGACGATCGAGCACGCCTACATGGGTATGGGGTTCCATGTCCCGAATATCCTCGACGAGGACTATCCCGCGCTGGAAATGCTCTCCACGCTGCTTAGCGCCGGCAAAAGCTCGCGGCTCTACCGCAAGGTCGTGGAGGAGAAACACGCGGCCACGACGGCGAACTCGTCGCTTCTGGCGGAGAAATGGCCGGGGTATTTCATGTTGTTCGCGTCCACACCGGGAGACAAATGGAACGACGCATGTGACGCCGTGTTCGAGGAGCTGTCACGGTTTCGATGCGAACCCGTGGGTCGTGATGAGCTGATGAAGGCCTGCCGGCAGGTGGAGAAGTCGATGTATGGCGAGATCGAGACCGTCGAGGGTCAGGCCTCGAATCTGGGCTACTACGAGTTGCTGGGAGATTACAAACTGGCAGAGGAGCACCGGGAAGCGATTCGTAAGGTGGCGCCGGAAGAGATCATGAACGTCGCGGACAAATATTTCCGCACGGATAACTGCTCGATCGTGTCGTACCTTCCGGAGGACCGGGCGCTACGCGAGCCGACGAAGGACGACCTGGAAGCCTTGATCACCACAAAACTGACAAGAGTGGCCGGTAGAGAGGCGGCCGCCGCCGATATCGCGGGACCAGAGACATCGAAGGCGCACAGACCGGCAACCGAGGTGAGCACGTCGGAGATGAAGAAGCTGATGCTGGACAACGGGGTTACCGTCCTGGTGAAACCCCGGCCGACCGTACCCATGGTGTCGATGCTCACCGTTTTTCGCGGCGGCGCACGGCTGGAGCCGGCGGGCAAATCCGGTCTGTCCACGCTAACCAACCGCGTGTTGATCAAGGGCACACGATCGTACGGCAGCGAAGAGGTCGTCAACACGATCGAGGGGCTCGGAGGTAGCATCCAGACGATGTCCAGTTTCGATGTGAGTGGTCTTTACACAAACATACTCTCCGAGTATCTGTGGGACGCGCTTCCCGTGTACAAGGAAGTCCTTCGTGAGCCCGAGCTTGCCGGCGAAAAGGTCGAGAACGAAAAGGCCAGACTTCTCAAAGAACTCACCAAGAGACACGATCATCCCGTTTACCTGAGTATCGATGAGCTTTTTGTCCGAACGTTCGGCGATCACCCGTACGCGTACCCGTTTATCGGTGACGAGGCGCAGTTGGCCGCTCTGACCGACGGCGATTGCAGGGAGTGGTACCATCGTGTGCTAACACCGCAGAACATGGTGATGGTGTTTGTCGGTGACATTGACGAGCAGCGGGCGATGGATATAGCGAATCAGCTCGCTGGAGATCTTCCCACCGGCCGGATACCCGAACCGGACCGTGAGGCACCCGATGCCCCCGCCAAACCGGGTTTGCACGTGCTTAGTCGGAAGGACTTGAGGCAGGCTGTCGGCCTCGTCGGGTTTGTTGCACCCCCGATGTTGACTCCCGATGCCATCGCGCTCGGCGTGCTCAACGCGATCATGACCGGTCTGGGCGGGCGTTTGTTTCACGAGCTCAGAGACAAGCGGTCACTCGGCTATATGGCCGGGTCGTCCCTCGCTTCGCTAAAGGAACGGTCGATGTTTTACGGTTATTCCAACCCGGCGCCGGACGGGATCGATGAAGCGATTGACGTCATCCTTGCGGAGTTCGACAAGGTTGCCAGCGAACCGGTGACCGACGACGAACTCGCTCTGGCGAAGGGGTGGCTGGCCGGCACGCAGACGATGAAGCTGCAGCGCAATATCTCGCAGGCGACTGAGTACGGCATTCACGAGGCGCTCTTCTTTGGCTATGACATCGTCGACCGCGCTGTAGAAATCATCCAAAAAGTCACAAAGGACGATATCCTCAAGGCGGCGGCAGGCGTTTTTCACAGAGACAAGGCCGTTATGATCAAGCTCGTCCCCGAAGAGGGTGAATGACGCGTTTGTGAGGGCGGTTCGCCTAAGTGGCAGTCGCGGTCGCGCCGGACGACTTTTCCTCGCCGGTAATCCCGTAGTTTTTCAGAAGATCACTACGTAGTGTGTTGGTGTCGATCTTACGCTTGAGCTTGCCGCCCTGCGCGTAGGACATCGTGTGGGTTTCCTCCGAGACGACGATGACGATGGCGTCGGACTCCTCGGTCAGCCCGATCGCCGCGCGGTGCCGCGTGCCCAGCGCTACCGACAGCCGCTGGTCCTGTGTGAGCGGAAGGATGCTGCCCGCCGCCGCGATGCGGTCGTTCTGGATGATGACGGCGCCGTCGTGGAGAGGGCTCGGTGGCGTGAAGATCGTCTCGAGAAGCTCGGATGAGACGCGCGCATCCATTTTTGTCCCGGTGTCGATGTAGTGCCGCAACCCCATGTCCTTCTCGAGCACGATGAGCGCGCCGACCCCCTTGTCCGCCATACGCGAGCACGCCTTGATGATCTCGGGGATCACACCGGTCTCTTCGACTGTTATGAATCTCTGGAGAAACCGGCGCTGGCCGAGCGAAGCCAGGGCGCGGCGAAGCTCCGGCTGGAAGATAATGACAAAGGCAATCACCCAGACCGTCTTCAAACTGGAAATGATCCAGTTCAGCGCCATCAGATTGAGCCATTGTGCCATCACGGACAGAATGAACAGCACGATCAACCCGAAGAACATGCTGACGGCGCGCGTTCCTCTCATAAGCGTGAACAACTTGTAGAGAAGGAACGAGACGATCAGGATGTCGAGAATATCGACTATGACGCTTGTAGAAAGAGGTCCCATGGTCTCCAGTGGCAGAGAAGCACTACCATTCGGCGCTGTAGTCCTGTGGGTGCTCGATCGAGTCCAGCACCCGAAACAAGCCTACCGTTTCTTTGACATCGTGTACACGGATGATATCGGCTCCGGCGCGGTGGCACCACGCGGCGACCGCGAGATTGCCAGGCAGCCGGTCCTGCGGCCCTGCATCGAGCAATTCCCCGAGAAATCTCTTTCGCGACGCGCCAATGAGCACGGGATAACCGGGCTCCCGCAGCCCGTCGATCGCCTCGAGCAGTGCCAGGTTGTCGCGAAAACGCTTACCGAAACCAATTCCCGGGTCTATGATGATCTTATCACCTTCAATGCCCTCACGCTGCAGTAAATCAGCGCGGTCCGTCAGGAACGCGCACACTTCCGCGGTGACATCGTTGTAGGTCGGGTTTTCCTGCATGGATTTAGGATCACCCTTCATGTGCATGATGATGATCGGCGCGCCGTGTTCGTGGATGACGTCCGCCATCTGTGGATCGTGGCACGCGCTGACGTCGTTGACGATGTGACAGCCCGCCTCGAGGGCAGCCCTGGCAACGCTTGCACGCCGGGTATCGATCGAGATGGGCACCGAGATGTTGCCGGCAAGCGATGCAATGACCGGTTCGACGCGACGCCATTCTTCGTCGGTGTCGACGGCATCGGAGCCGGGACGAGTCGATTCACCACCGATATCGATGATATCCGCACCATCATGCTCCATCCGGAGCGCGTGCTTGATGGCGATGTCGGTGTCGAAGTGCTCGCCGCCGTCGGAGAACGAATCGGGCGTCACGTTCAGAACACCCATCACGAGAGGCACTCGTTTGGGCGGCAGTGTAAACCCCGGACCGTGGATGGTCTTCTTCTGGTCGGACATACTCTGTCAGAGTGGTGGTGTCGGAGCCGCGCGATCTACGTGGTGTCGGGACGCGGGTACGGCTGCTTGGGGAAATCCGTACGAGGCCTCTCCTCCGGCGTCTCGACGGGTGTCTCTTCCTTGACCGTCTCGGTTGGGCGGCGTCTGCGAATCGGTGGCAGTTTCTCTGCCTTGAGCAACAGCTCGATTTCCTCGCGGTCGAGCGTCTCCCGCTCTAGGAGAGCCTGAGCCACGGAGTGGAGGACGTCCATGTGTTTCTCGAGGACGTCTTTGGCCCGGGCGTAACACTCGTCGATGATCGTCTTGACCTCTTCGTCAATCACCTGGGCGGTTTGCTCGCTGTAGTCCTGATGCTGCTGAATCTCACGACCGAGGAAAATCTGTTCTTCCCGCTCGCCAAAGGAGATCGGTCCCAGCTTTTCGCTCATTCCCCACTGCGTGACCATCTTGCGAACGAGCTTGGACGCCATCTGAATATCCGACTGTGCGCCGCTGCCCATTCGTTTGAGGACGAGTTGCTCGGCCACCCTGCCACCCAGCGACTGCGTGACTGTATCCAGACACCAGTGTTTGGATACCTCGGTGCGGTCGTCCTCGGGGAGGAAGTAGGTCACGCCGCCCGCTTGCCCTCTTTGTATGATGGTGACCTTGTAGACGGGATCCGAGTACTTGAGATTCGCGCCGACGACGGCGTGGCCCGCCTCGTGATATGCGGTCAGCTCGCGAGCCTCTTCCTTGACCAGACGGCTCTTCTTCTCGGGACCGAGGAGGATCTTGTCCTTGGCCTCCTCGACTTCATCCATTCCTACCCGGTCTCTACCGTACCGTGCGGCAAGCAGCGCCGCCTCGTTCACCATATTGGCCAGATCCGCGCCGCTCATACCGGGAGTTGCCCGTGCGATGACCTCCATGTCGACATCGCTGCCCAGCAGGATCTTGCGTGTGTGCACCTTGAGGATACCCTCGCGTCCTTTGACGTCGGGCATGTCGACGATCACGCGACGATCGAAACGTCCGGGACGCAGAAGCGCCGGATCAAGCACATCGGGACGGTTCGTCGCTGCGAGCAGAATGACGCCCTCGTTGCTCTCGAACCCATCCATTTCGACCAGCAGCTGGTTGAGCGTCTGCTCACGCTCGTCGTGGCCACCGCCCAGACCGGCACCGCGATGTCTGCCGACCGCATCGATTTCATCGATAAAGAGGATACATGGCGCGTGTTTCTTGCCCTGCTCGAAAAGATCCCTCACCCGCGACGCGCCCACGCCGACAAACATCTCGACAAAGTCCGAGCCGCTCATCGAGAAAAAGGGCACGTTGGCCTCACCCGCGACCGCCTTGGCCAGGAGCGTCTTGCCCGTGCCCGGGGGGCCCAGGACAAGGGCGCCCTTGGGGATACGGCCGCCAAGCCTCTGAAACCGCTTGGGATCTTTGAGGAATTCGATGATCTCTTGGAGTTCCTCTTTGGCCTCGTCCACACCCGCGACGTCCTCGAATGTGACCCGCGGCCGATCACCGCCAAACATCCGTGCCCGGCTTTTCCCAAAACTAAATGCTTTATTCCCACCAGCTTGCATATTCCGCATGATCAGCAGCCACAAACCGACGATCAGGAGAAGCGGTAGACCCGATGTGAGGAGCCTCACCCATATGCTCCCGCCAGGGATTTCCCCTTCGATGACTGTATTTTCATTCTTTGCAAGGATTTCATCCGGTAGCGACGGATCCTCGACCGGCAGGATCACGGAAAAACTCTCGACCCGGACCTCCCGGATCTTATTGTCGTCGGTGGAGTGGCCGATCGGAACGATCGTGGGGGTAAGCAGAGTGCCGTGGACCTCGAGGCCCTTTATGGTTAACTCCTTTAGATTTCCGTCGTTAACCTGATTGTTGAACTCCGAGTAGGAGATACGATACTCGGTCGTCTTGCCCATCTCGAACATCTGAAACGCGATGAGCAGAACGAGAACCAGGATGACCCAAAACACCATTGCCTTCAGGGGCTTTGGTGGTTTGCCCAACCCGCTCTTGCCCAACCCGGACCGACGTCTGGGGTCTTTGCCTTCACTCATAATAACCTAGGATGCCACCATCAGGCGGGCATCCTTGCCCTCCTCAATTACAGACTACTACAATTCCTCCGGGACCACAAGTTTGGCGATATGCGGGAGATTCCGGTACATCTCGTTGTAGTCCAGCCCGTATCCCACAACGAAGGTGTCGGGTATCTCCTTGCCCAGATATCGAATAAACACCTCTTCGCCCGCCCTGGCTGATTGCTTTCGTAGCAAAGAACACACCTCGACGCTCCGGGGCGACCGAATTTCCAGGATATTCAGAATATAGGAAAGAGTTCTCCCCGTGTCTAATACATCCTCAACCACGAGGACGTCGCGACCCGCGATATTGGCCTGGAGGTCGTCGACGATACGGACCGCCCCGCTGGAGTGGGTCCCGTCCTCGTAGCTCGATACACGGAGAAAGTCGATGTGGTGGGGAATGGTCAAATGCCGTATCAGGTCGGCGAGAAACACGACGCCGCCCTTCAGAAGATTGACGAGTATCGGATTCCTGTCGGCGTAGTCCCGAGAAATCTCCTTTCCCAGGCGCCCGACGATGCCGGCGATCTCCTCTGCGGTGAGGAGCACCTCACCCGGCTTGTGCGTGTCTTTTCCCATCATTGTTGTCCGCTACTCCTTCTCGAGCGTGATCCTGACCACATCGCCGGTGTCTTGTGTGATCCTCGATTTCTCGTGGGTTGTGAGGCCGACCGCCCAGACGATTTCGTCGGCGTCGGCAACCACAAACGACTTTGCGCGCTCGCGGCCCGGGATCTTCTTATCGATGAACATATCACTGAGCTTCCTGGTGCCGGACATTCCAAACGGCTGGATACGGTCACCGGCTCTGACCGATCTCAGCACGAGCGGGGGACGCAGATGATCCATGGCGAAGCACGCACTCCGGTCCGTTGCCTTGACCGATGATGTATCGAGTTGCCCCCGGTTCACGATCTCGGTCTTGACCACCACACCGGCCGCCCGAGTCTTGCCCGGGAAGCGCAGCGTGGCATGATGATCCTGAGGTTGCACGTGAGGCGCGCGCCCCGACGCCCTGGCGATCACGAGCTTTTCGTATTCCCTCTTGATCGTGAGACCGGGGAGGTGAAGCGACTTGCCGGAGCCGCGCGAATCCCGCGTCAGTTGCACGAGCTGCTCGTAATGGATGCGGCTGAAGTCCATGTCGCAGCCCAGCGACTCGGAGAAAACATCGCCGATGAGCACGACGATCGATGTGTCATCCATCGGTGCGATGTGTGTCACGTCCAGTGTCCATTCGTTCTCGGAAATCTTGCGGAGATTCCGATCGATCAGCGGATTCGTCTTCGCACGAATACCGGCCAGCACATCTTGAGCGTTTTTCGCGATTCTCAACAGGCTCTCCCGGACGCCCTCATGGTACGACGACTCGAGGAGCGGCAAAAGGTCATGACGGATCCGGTTCCGGGAAATCGTCCGGTCCTCATTGGTCGGGTCCAACAGATAGGGGATCCCGAGCTCGTCACAATACGCCCGGGTGTCGTCGTGCCCAAGGGAGAGCAGCGGTCGGATGATACGGCCGCGACGGGTTGGAATCCCAGCCAGACCGCGGATCCCCGTGCCGTGAAGAATACGCATCACGACTGTCTCGACCTGATCGTCTCTCGTATGGCCCGTCGCGATGCAACGGGCACGGGTCCGGTCGGCGACGCTCGCCAGAAACCGGTAGCGCGCCTTGCGCGCCGCCTCCTCCAATGATTCGCCCGATCGGGCCGCCTCGTCCCGCACGTTTCCCGCACCCGCGTAGACCGGCAGCGCGAGACGCTTTGCGTATTGCTCCACCAGCGCCAGGTCGTCCCGGCTCGACTCGCGGATTCGGTGATCGAAGTGGGCGACTGCGACGCGATAGCCAAACTCCCCGGAGAGCGTGTGCAGGATAGAGAGAAGCGCCATCGAGTCCGGACCTCCGGAAACAGCGGCCACAACCAGACCGTCTCCGGGGAGGAGTCTGGCGGACAGGGCAAACGACCTGGCGGTGTCTCTCAACCGTTGCGGTGACTCGGACAATCTTGTCTCCTCAAATGCTCTGCAACGCGGGTCTGAAGGCACTCGGACGGGGTTAGGAAGATCCCTTGGAAGCGTCTGCATAGGTGGTGTGGTGGCGGTGCAGGGACTCGAACCCCGGACACGCGGATTATGATTCCGCTGCTCTAACCAACTGAGCTACACCGCCAACCGGTCAAAATTCACTCGCCTAATCTATAGAAACGGAGGGAAGTTGTCAATAGGGGCTCCCGCCCGTGTAAACCACATTTAGAGATGTCCGGTTTTGCCACATTTAGAAATGTCCGGTCTCTGGGGCGTCCGGGCGGTCAACGGCCGGAGCGTGGGCTTGGGCCATCCACCATTGCTGGCCGACCCGCACTCAGGGCTCGGCGCGGTTCAATAGAACCTTCAAATCCCGGGAGGAGAAGTTCAACACAGCAAGATCCGGCCACCCATCGCCGTTGAGATCGGTCGGGCAGACCGATACGGGACCATCGCCCACTCCATAGTGGAAAGCGGTTTGAAACGTCCCGTCGCCGTTGCCGAGCAACACAGCGACGGAGTTTGCACCGCCCGTTGGCGCGACAAGATCCGGGTAGCCATCCCGGTTGATATCAGCAACCCGGGCAGCATCGGCCCAGTCACCCAGAGCGTATTTCACAGCGTTTTGCAGGTTGCCGTCTCCATTGTTCAGTGAGACGGCGAGGCTCGCGGCAAAAGCATCCGTTGTTACGATGTCCGGGTCGCCATCCCCATCGAGGTCGGCGGCAAAGACCGACAGGTAGTAGCCGCCCGTGCGGTAGTTGATTGCTGCCGGGAATGTCCCGTCCCCGTTGTTGAACAGAATGGACAACCCACCAGTCCCGACAGCCGCGGCAAGATCTGTGTCGCCATCGCCATCCAGATCGGTGGCGAACAAGTCTTCCGGTTGTTCTGCCAGCGGAAGGTTTCTTTGGCTCCAAAACGTCCCGTCTCCACGATTGGGCAACACCGAAAGGTCCTTGGAGAACCTGTTCCCGACGATGAGGTCCGCATCTCCGTCCCCATCCAGGTCCGCCGCAACGATCGAGCCCGGCCCGGTCCCCACGGCATAGAGTGAGTCTCTTTGAAATATTCCGGCCCCGTTGTTTAGCAGGACTGCCACCTGGTCTGATCTTGTGTTCGCGGTAGCCAGGTCGCGATCACCGTCCCCATCCAGGTCGGTGGCAACGATCGATACCGGGCTCCCGCCCGCCAGGTACTCCGTGGCCGCCGGAAACGTGCCATCACCCCGGTTCAACAGCACCGCCACGTCCGTTCCGTGTTTGGCCACCGCCGCGTCCGCCGATCCGTCACCGTTCAGATCGGCGGTGATCGCCGATTCAGGGTATCCACCGACCGGGTAGCCGGTCGTCTCTGGAAAGTCGCCGTTTCCGTCGTTTACAAACACCGAAACAGCATTCCCGCCTGGATTCGCCACCAGGATGTCGGGGGCCCCGTCGCTATCCACATCGGCAGCCAAAACAGACACGGGATCGTAACTGGCCGTGTACTCAGCCGCCGACGGGAATGTGCCAAAGTAATTCTTCACGACGGATAGCTTGCTCAGCGGCATTTCCCCAGGGCGGGGCAGAGAACCCGCAGCCACCAATTCCGGAAACCGGTCTCCATCGAAGTCTGCGGCAGTAACGGACACCGAGGGATGGCCGACGGGATAGCTGATTGGCTCCCCAAACGTCCCGTCCCCCATATTGTGCAGGATCAGCACATCGGAGTGATCACCCACGACGGCGAGATCGATGTGCCCGTCTCGGTACACGTCGACGGCGGCGACGGCCGTCCAGGGTGCGTCAGTCAGTTGGTCGATCCGAATCGGCTCGCGAAACGTCCCGTCACCGTTGCCAAAAAGAACAGTTACCCGGGGCCACTCGTTCACCGCGATGAGATCCGCACGGTCGTCGCCATCCAGATCGGCCGTGGAGACCGAGATCGGACCCAGGCCGGTAGTGTATCTGAGCCCCACCCCGAAGGCGCCTTTCCCATCGTTGAGCAACACCGATGTCTGCGATATCGTCTGGGCTCCCGAAATGCGGCTGTTTGCCACGGCAAGGTCAGCAACCCCGTCGCCATCGAAATCCGCGGCGCAGATCGAGACCGGTTCTGAACCGACATCGAAGTTGATCCCCTGGAAGCCGCCGCTTCCGTCGTTGAGCATCACCGTAATATCGTCGAACCCGTTCGCCACGGCGAGGTCCGGATCCCCATCGGCGTCCAGATCCGCCGTGCAGATCGATATCGGGGCACTGACGCCGACGCTGAAATCGATTCTGGCGGCAAACATTCCCCTCCCGTCGTTCGATAGGATGGACACGTTGTCTCCGAAACTGTTTGCGGTGGCGATATCCGCGTACGAATCCCCATCGAAGTCGGCGGTGCAGATCGAGACGGGAGCGGCACCCGTCGGAAAGGCGAACCACGTGTCAAAAAGCGGTTGGGTTTTGGACATGGCAATGTGCTCGGGGGTCGTCGGAGTGCCACCGCCACCGCACGATAAGTGGGTGGCGGATAGTGCGAAGGCGAGTACGACGCTTGTTCTGACTAGAGACGGCATCCAACCGTTAATATAATAGGAATGGGGGTGATCGGCGACTGCAAAATTGTGTTTGACCGGCCGCATGCCCTTGAGGCCATGCGCCTTCGCGGGTCCCGCCCGGCCCGCACTCGCGCGTGGACTTTGATCACCGGCCATTGTGGGCTCGCAACGGCGATTCTTGGGGAACCGACCCGTGAATTGTTGTAGAATACCCGTGGAGTTGCTCTGCTGCCTCACCGGTTGTGACACTCCCCGACTGACGTGCGGGAGACCCCCTGCGAGCGAATATCACGGGTGCCAAACAGCTGAGATTGGCGTAGCACGCCGCATGGGGGATATGGGGCTCGGTCTGTGGAGCGAAACAGACGGCTCCCGAGGTGACAATCGATGAAGATATACCGCGAGACCGATCTTCGCACGAATACGCTCGAGAATGCCCGCGTAGCGATCCTTGGATACGGCAACCAGGGTCATGCGCACGCGATGAACCTGAGGGATAGCGGTGTCGACGTCGTCGTCGGGGCCAGGGAGGGTGGCGATGGTTGGCGGCTGGCGGTGGATCACGGGTTCGAGCCGGGGCCGATCGCCGAGGTGGTTGGGGTGTCGGACTACGCGGTCGTGCTCTTGCCGGACGAGATTCAGGAGCATGTGTTCAACGAAGAGATCGGACCGAATCTTAAACTCGATGCTGCGCTCGTTTTCGCCCACGGGTTTTCGATTGCCTTTGGAGTGATCGAGCCGCCCGCGGGCCACGATGTGCTTCTCGTTGCACCCAAGGGGCAGGGGCATTACGTCAGAAAACTGTACGTCGAGAAGAAGGGTTTGCCCTGTCTTGTCGCGGCCGAGAAGGATGCGTCCGGCAAGGCGCATGACAAAACGCTCTCGTACGCTCACGCGCTTGGATGCCTCCGTGTCGGCGCGATCGAGACGACGTTTCGCGAGGAAGCGGTCACCGATCTGTTTGGTGAACAGACCGTGTTGTGCGGCGGAGTACCCGCGCTGGTAAAGGCAGCGTACGAAACACTCGTCAGCCGCGGGTATCGGCCCGAGATCGCTTACCTCGAATGTTTGCACGAGCTAAAGATAATCACCGATCTGATGCAACGGGACGGTATAGCCCACATGAGGCAGAAGATCAGCCGCACGGCGGCGTGGGGGGGCTTTCTCGCCGAGGACGAGATCGTCTCCGGCGATGTCAAAGCGAAGATGGCCTCGATCCTGGATGCCATCGAGTCCGGCAAGTTCGCCGATGGATGGCGGAGGGAAGCGTCGACGGGACAAGCGAGGCTGGCCGAGTCAATCGATAAGGAAAAAAATCATCCGATTGAACAAGCGGGGCATTCGGTGCGTGAACTGATGCCCTATTTGAAGGAGGACGATTCATGAGAAGAGCGCTGCAGTTCGTCGTCGTGTTTGTGAGCCTCGTCATCGCCATGGGTTGTGGCAAGTCTTCGGACAAAGAAACCGAGACCGCGCAGAAGACCCAGTCCAAGAAGATGCCCACACAACAGGCGTTCGAGACCCCCGAGCATTTGAAGCAGTACGGCAAGGGCCCGGCTTATCTGCCGGAAGCGATTATGGACACGCTGCGCCGGCTGAAAAAGACGCACGATGTTACTCGGGATGAAAAGTGGCCCGGTCAGGGCGGCGTTCTTGGCAACGATTTCTTCGAGGTGTGGTACGCCGAAGGCTCGACGACGATCACGCACGCGATGCGTGCGGTCAACGACATGATGCACGCGCGGGCCGGATTCGTTCGGGTGTTCGGGGACGCGCCGATGGAAAGACTCGTCATCGTTCTGCCGCCCTATCTGGAACAATACAAAGATTGGACAGGTCGCGATTACTGGCATTATTCGGATCTCCGGGCGGACACAATGACGATCCAGCCAATTCCTACTCTCCTCAAGCGCGGACTGCTGGATATCGCGTTGCGGCACGAGTACTATCAGTGGGCACTTGGGCATTTTACGAACTATGGGGCACCGCGCTGGATGGAAGAGGGCGTGGCCTCGCATTTCAGCCATGAAGGGTATATTCTCGAACAGAACGCGGCCGAGTTTTCCGAGGAGGCCCACGACCTGTCGATTGACAAGATCGAACAGGCTCTGGTCCTGGAGGAATCCCGGCAGGACACGCGAGTCGCGTACTATCTCGCGCACCGCATGGTAGCGTCGCTCGTCGAGCGTTACGGAGAGGAGAAGCTCGTCGAGACTCTGATGCTGATGGCACAGGGCTACGATATCGATGACGCCTGTCAGAAAGTGTACGGGATGGGCTACGAGAGCCTGCGCGATCTGGCGTTGGGCGACGCGAAGCAAACCTGACCCATGTAAGAATGGCGGCGACCAGTCAAATACGAGTCCGTTTTGCGCCGAGCCCAACGGGACATCTGCACATCGGAGGCGCGCGCACCGCGCTCTTCAACTGGTTGTATGCAAAAAAAACGGGGGGTGTGTTCGTTCTCAGAATCGAAGACACCGACGCCGCTCGATCGACGGAAGACTCCTACGCGGCGATCCTCGATGCCATGGAATGGTTGGGGCTCGATTGGGATGAGGGGCCTTTGAAGGGCGGTCCGTATGGGCCGTATCTGCAATCCGCCCGACAGGTTCTCTACCGCAACGAAATCAACAAGATGCTCGATCAGGGGACGGCGTATCGCTGTTTCTGTACGACAGACGAGCTCGAGGAGATGCGTCAGGACGCCACGGAGCAAGGCCAGCCGACGCACTACGACGGGCGGTGTCGAAACCTTCCCTCTGATGAGGCCGAGAGCCGGGTACGACAGCAGGTGCCGTTCGTCATCCGTCTCAACGTGCCCCCCGGTGAGACAAAAGTTTACGATCTAATAAGAGGCCCCATTGTATTCAACAACGACGAGATCGATGACTTCGTGCTGATACGATCGGACGGAAAGCCCACGTACAACTTCGCCGCGGTGATCGACGACGCGAAGATGTGTATGTCACATGTCATTCGCGGTGACGATCACATATCGAACACGCCAAAGCAGATTCTGATATACAAGGCGCTCGACTACGCGTTGCCGAAGTTCGCCCATCTGCCGATGATTCTCGGAACCGATAAGACGCGGCTTTCAAAGCGTCATGGCGCCGTGTCGGTCCAGGAGTTTCGACGAATGGGGTATCTTAGCGACGGTCTGGTCAACTACCTTGCGCTTCTCGGGTGGGCGCTCGACGACAAGACCGAGTTCTTCACCCGCGAGCAGCTGATCAAGAACTTCTCGCTCAAGCGTGTCAGCAAGAACGCTGCTGCCTTTGATCCCGACAAGCTCAACCACATCGATGGCGAGCATTTCAAAAAGTTGCCGCTCATGGAGAAGGTTGCGCTCGTTTTTGGCAAGCTTCAGGAGGAGAACGTCTTTCCGGCCGATTTCAGCGTGAGCGAGTGGTCGATATCGGAGCTGGACAACGGTGAGCAGGCATCGGTGATCGAAAGGAAAGAGTCGAACGGCTCCCACTACCGCGACGAGTTGCCGCGGCTTGCGATCATTATCAAGGTGATGGGGAATCGTCTGAAGAATCTGAAGGATGCGCCACATATCCTTTCGTACTTCTTCAAGGATAACTATCCGAAGGCCGAGGCGGCCTATGAGAAGTTCCTGAGCAACCCCGCCACGGCGGCGCATCTCAAGGCGCTGGCCGGGGAGTTCGAGCAGTTGGATTCGTTCGACCGGGGCGCGATCGAGCAGGCCGCCCGCGATCTGGCGGAGAAACGGGGTGTCAAGGCGGCGGAGATCATCCATCCGTGCCGTGTGGCGCTTACCGGCGACACCGTCTCGCCCGATCTCTTCTCCGTGATCCACCTGCTGGGCCGGGCAAAAACCGTCGAGCGGCTCGAGAAGGCCGTTGCGAGTATCGAGGGCGCGCAACGGGCGTAGGCAACCCTCAGAATGGCGTTGCAGGACGGGTGCGAAATTTGCTAGTTTCTACCCCTGACTGGCGAGTCGTCCAGTGGCAGGACAGCTGACTCTGGATCAGCAGACGGGGGTTCGAGTCCTCCCTCGCCAACCACTTTATGGCCCCTTCGTCTAGTGGTCAGGACATATGGTTCTCAGCCATAAAACAGGGGTTCGATCCCCCTAGGGGCTACCACTTCATCTTTTGTGGGCTTCGGCGGCCACGAGGTGTGAGAAAGAAGGCAGGTTTCGTTGATTCGAAACCTGCCTTCAACTGTCTAGTGTTTCTCGCGGTAAATTACAACTGATCGTAGGACAATATGTTGCGGCCTCTCTTGTATGTACAACGGTAATGACGATGCAGTAACGCGTATACACCCGCCGCCCACAGGTTGAGCCACAACCGAACGGTGTCACCTTTTGGTCATCAATCCGGAAAACGCTACCGATTTACCTCAGAACCACCATCTTCCTCGTCTTTGCAAAGTCCTTCGTCACGAGCCTGCAAAAATATACGCCGCTCGACACCGATTGTCCCGCGTTATTCGTGCCGTCCCATGTCACCGGCTTCACTTGGTCCGGCGATTGAACCTCATCGACCAGTGTTTTCACCATCTGTCCGGCGGCGTTGTAGATCTTCACTGACACATGAGCCCTCTCGCGGATCCCGTACCGGATTGTCGTCGTCGGGTTGAATGGATTCGGGTAGTTATCGGCCATGTAGTTGGTCAGATTCAGCGGCGGGTCTACACCCGTCGGTACCGGATAAGTGTTTTGGAAAAACGTAAAGGCATCGGCCAGGAAGCCTGCGCGGGCCACCGTCCCCGGGCTTGCCTGATGAATGTCGTTGAACGAAAACCCCGTCAACAAAACGCGGGCAGTTGAGCCGGCATTGTTCGGCGTGGACTGGCTGAGTACGTAGGCTCTGCCGGTCGCGGAATTCTCGAACTCGACCTGGGAAGCCCCAGTTGCCTCGAGCAAGTCGAATTTGTCGATCCCGGGACAGCCGCCGTATGCAATGATATCGTCAAGGCTTGGGAAATTGTCACCCGATGCAGTGAGCAATGGCGAAATGGGCTCACCGCCGCCGGTATGATCGTTGTCGGCCAAGTTGAAGTTCATGTAGGTTGCTCGCAGGTTTACCGTTCCTACGCCGGGCAGATATCTCCACTCATCCGCTATGTTATCGCCCGTGAGTAGAAGCCCAGGGTCTCCCGGATGCTGGTCGAGGAATTCGTACAGGAGTGAAAAGTCATCGGATTTCTCGTTGTGCCCGTCGCCGATCAAGCCTCTCGAGTAGTCACCCGAACTCCAAATGATGTTCTTGTAGCAACCCACTATCTGAGTAGCTATGTTCTTAACTCGCGACGCAAGGCTGTTTCCCACTCTGGAACTCGGCGCGAGAACGTCATATCGATCGACCAGCCGTAGTGCGTCCATCGATGCGAATGTCCAATCGTAGAACAATTGTAGCGGTCCTCCTGTTTGACCGCTGTCGTCTACATAGAGAATGTCGCCACCCCGTTTCCAACCACCAGCAGGTAGAATCGTGAATTCCATTGCACTAGCAAGAGCCTCGGTCATGTCCGCCGTTGTGAAGCTCTTCCCCTGCCCGTCATACTTTCTGGATATGTAGTTCGATGCACCACCGATATTGGTGGCACCGAAGAAGTAGCAGATGGTGTCACCCGGCGTAAACACGGCGTCGTTCAAATCAAGACAGTATTTGTCCGCTACGACCCCGCTGTAGTTCCTCACTGTATCCAGACGGAAGCAATACCACGTCTGGCCATCGTGCGTGAGGCTGTCAACGAGCGGGTAGCGTCTGCCGATTGAACGCGTTTCCGGAGCTTCAATATCGACACCCGACTTGCCCGACTGGTTGGGCCGAACGGCCACGTAACCGTAAACCGATGGTCCCACACCGGTAGCCGGGTCTGTTGTCAGCGCGCTCGCGGGGTCGTTGACCGTAATGACCACAGAATCGCCGGGCGTTATGGATGGACTGTTGCTGGGTAGGATGTCAATTGCGGCATCGGCGCGGGCGTGTCCCGTCACCGTCCCGTCCTCTGCGAACGTATCTTGGAAGAGATCGACGTGTCGCATTATGAACTGAGGGCCGACAACATTCACGCGGGTCACACGGATGTTGTCAATGAGCGGCGCATGTGAGCGACAGTGGCCACCGTGATAAATGCCGCACCAAACAGGGCACATGTCAACCGCGCCCACCGCGACCTGGATCTCGTCGGCATTGGGGTCAATGAGGGGTCCGATCTGGAAATTGGTATTGTACCAATCTCTGGGGGAACCGTAATAGATGAAGTTGTAGTCCCTCCAAGGGCCGGGACATCCGTCTACCCAGGAGCGGACGCTCCACTTGTAGAACTGGAGCGCATCCAGTTCCATGTCACGATAGACAAGAAAGGATAGCCGTACGTCACTTCCCACGCCTGAATAGTCAAAGGGTGGTGACCAGATCTCGTTATCGAGAGCCAACATGCCAAACTCGTCCCATATGCGCCATGGCATTGCCCCTTGCTCCGGGTGGGGGGGATGGCTGCACGTGTAGTACGCTGATGACGGATCGGTTATCCAGGCCCAAAGAAAAAGCGCGTTGAAAGCGCAAGGGTCCTCCTGCAGAAGGTTGACTCCGGGGTAGAGCGCCGAGAAATCCCCAAACGGCTCACGGGTCTTACCCGTCCAGATCCCCGCCGTGTTCGACCCGGGTGTAGCGGACTCGAAGTCCTCGAAGTTGCTGAAAGCGGGCACACCATCCGTCCACGTTTCGACGGTTATATCGTCCACAATGATCGCGCCGTCCGTGGGCCAAAGCCCATCTTGGTCCGACCACGAGCCATCCGAGTAGAAACGAAAACGAATCCATGGATCCGGAACCGGAGCGGCAGGTACGATGAGCGACGTGACCTCCTCTGTGATGTAGGGCGCCGGCGCCGTGCCGTCGTATATCAACGCGCGGGCGGAGTGTGAGTCGTCTATCGGGAACGAGTACCAAGCGTCGCCATTCCACGAGTACTCCACCGTCGTCCCGTCGTAGCCGGGCTCCGAGTCCCACCAGACCTTGTAGGCGAGCCTCAGACTATCCCCCGGTATGGGCCCGGCCTCCAGAAGCTGATCCCAGCCGTTTCCGTAACCCGGCAGCGTCGTGTAGCTGCAATAGGGCACGGCGGTCGATGCGGGCACGCCGCACCACATCGACTGGGCACCACTCAGCGGCAGCATGTGGCCGCTCTCCCCGCCGTCGAGTTCTGTGGCGTCGGCGACATGAAAATACGTCTCAAGCTGCTCGGTCATGTCAACGGATACATAGCCGCCCCTGTCGGGGCCCCCGTAGTCGGACTCGAAGTCCTCCTGGTGGAGGACGAAGGTATCCGCGGCCGCCGACATCGGAAACCGCGCCGGTGCGCGCGCCGCTACATGGGGTGGCACATACGTGTTGTGCCCCGGCGACGAGTGAATCTGTTTGGGTGTCTTGGTGCTCCGCTTGACCGCGGCAGGAGCGGTCATCAAAGACGCGTTCTGGAAGGATGCAGGAATTATGGTCAGAGCAATGACCAGAGACGCGAGGTGTATGAGGGATCTCATCGCGTCACCTCCTGGTTGGTAACGCCCCATTATAGCATAAACTCGACCGAGCGGCTACAGGTTGTCTAGCAGATGGTTACCCTCTGGCCAGTTCGCTGCGGGGCCTCCGTTGGGGACAGAGGCATGAGACTATCCTGACTCGCGGTTTGAATCGCATGAAGTACTATACGACGGCGGACAATCGATAGTAGAATAGCCACCTACGGCGTCGTGTCAAGCCGCGTTGGCGCGCCGTGTCTTGAGGGATTGTATGTCTTTCAACCAGTTAGTAAGTTGGTTCCAACTAGGGACTATTAGGGCTACCAAAATGAGAGCCCTTCGGTGACCGGTGCATCGAAGGGCTTCTCTGTGGGTGGC
>CBDVBZ010000040.1:0-27184 GCA_965372355.1 uncultured bacterium
TCTCCGGCGTCGGCCGGATACGCGAGCCCCAGGAGAAGCGCTGTGGCCAATACGGCGATCCATATCCCTCTCATGTCTGGCTCCTAGTTGGTGATCTGCTTTGCGCGAATCACCCGTTGTCCGATGAAGAACGCTGCGACCATCCATGCGCCGGCGCCGACCAGTGTCTGCCACACCAGTTGCCCCCACTCCGCAGGCAGCGGCAGCCCTTTCGACATGGCGATCATCTGCTCCCATGGCAGCGAGACGTGTGTGGTCAGCAACAGCGGTCGAAGCGGTGGGATCGTGCCGAGAACCATCATGGCAACTCCCGCGGCGAGTCCCGCCGCGATGGCGCCTCCCGCGTGTTTGAACATGGCGGCAAGCATGGCGGCAAACGCCGTCGCCGCCCACATCGTCCATACCGTAAGCCCAACGGTCAGGATGAACCGCCCCGTCAGAGTGCCCGACGTATGGACGGTGTAGTTCTTCTCCATGAGATCGGTAAAACCGAGTCGTATGACGGCCAGTGCTACGGTGACAATGATCGCCACCAGCAACAGCTCCGACACGACGCCCGCGGCGACGAGAACCTTGGCGGTATACCACCGGCCGCGCGTCACCGGTCGTACCCACGTCATCTTGATCGTGCCCAACGCAAACTCCTGCGATATCAAAAAGCTCGCGACGACGACAACGACAATCATCATCATACTGGTCAACCAGCCGGCAACCGATGCGGCCACAAAGTGTCCGCTCGGCACCCCGATCCAGTCGCGCCGAGCGGCGTACTCGAGCGCCAGAAACATGGCGATCGGCAGCACGGTGGTGAGCGCGAGAACCACGAAGGTCGATCGTTGGCGCCTGAGCTTGAACCACTCCGCGGCAATGACTTTGCCGATATCGTTCGTCATGACGACGCATTCTCCTTCGTGGCTCCGGTAAGGCGAAAAAACACCTGCTCCAGAGATTCTCGCCGCTTGATTACCTGCTCTACAGCGACACCGTGCTCGATCAAATACTGGTTGATCCGGCTCGTTTCGATGTCCCTGGTGTGGATCCGCAGCTTGTCCGGTGCGATGATTTCAACGTCGGTTAACCCGGCGAGTCCGCCGAGGATGCGTGCGGCGTTCCGCGAATCCGCACAGTGAACCTCGATGACGTCGTCATCCGAGGCGAGTTCCTGCGGCCGGCCCGCCGCCACGATGTTGCCCTCGTGGATAATGGTGACGTGATCGCACACGTGCTCGACCTCTTCCATTCGATGTGATGATAAAAAGACCGTCCTTTGTTCCTCGTGGGCGAGCTTGGGGAGCAACCGGCGAATATCCGCGATACCGCCGGGATCGAGACCGTTTGTGGGTTCGTCGAGGAGAACGAGCCTCGGGTCCGACAGGAGCGCCGAGGCAAGACCGAGACGTTGTTTCATACCCCAAGAGTAGCCGGACACCTTGCGTCCGGCCGCGTCGGTCAAACCCACGAGCGAGAGAAGCTCATCGATTCTGCTCGCCGGCACGACGTTATCGAGCCACCGTGAAGAGACAACGAGGTTGTCACGGCCGCTGAGGTACGGATAGAACGACGGTGAGTCAAAGTGCACGCCGATCCTCGAGACCGCACGGCGTGGGTCTGTCTGCACATCGGCGCCGTCGACGATCACTCGTCCCGATGTTGGCCGAAGCAGCGAGCAGATCAGCCGGAAGGTCGTCGTCTTGCCCGCGCCGTTTGGCCCGAGAAACCCATAGACCGCCGGTTCATCAAGGACGATGTCGATGTCGTTGAGCGCGACGACTCGCCCGAATCGCTTGCGGAGTTTTTCGACAACGAGTATCGGAGTCTTGTTGGTCACGTCAAAACGACCTCTCCAGACGAACGATAAAACGCGGGCGATCGCGATCGCCGTCGATCTCTCGCGAGACGTACAATCCAACGTACGGCCCGATGGACTCGCCGGAAACCCCGACACCGACGGATTTCTTCCAGTTGCGGAAGGATGTATCCAGCCAGCCGAACGTGGATGTCGGGTTCGTCGCCTCCGTCAGATAACCGGCATCTGCAAATACCAGCAGATCCCACTGAGTGTAGAACCATCGGACTACCGGTGCGTCGGGAAGTCCCACCCGGAACTCCGTCGACAGGCGAACCATTCGATCACCGCGGACCACGGGGAACGGAGCGTCATCGGTGCCCCGGATGCCGCCGTACCCATTCAGCGTCTGAGACAGCTGCGTCGGGATCTGTGTGAAGGACGAGGAGAGTCTCGTGCCGATGTCCCATTGTAACCCAAAGGGGAGCCGCGTGTAACGGTTGGCCTCGATGGTAAACGCCGTGTAATTGAGATCGGCATCACCCGCCGCGTCGGTCACGAGGCGCCCCGGTTCGAGGGAACACCCGAGATACCATGCATTCTGGGGGTAGTCACGGTCCTCGCGCGAGTCGAACACAAACCCCAGACGCAGCGCGCCGCGAGCGCCCTGGTCTATCGGTGGGTTCGGCGGAAGATTGTCCTTGTTGCCGAAGAGCGTGAGAACCCGGCTCTTTATCATCGACACATCTTGCTGGAAGAATCCCATGGCATCCACTTTGACAAACGGGTGTAGCTGCCATTCGAGGCCCAGGAATGCACCGCGTTTTTCATAGTAGTTGGCGAATTCGTTCGATGTCAAAAAGAGCAGAAGCGCGTTCTCGGTTCTCGACACCTGCCAAGAGTCCTCGGTATGGAGCGTTTTGTATCCACCGGCCAGGATCTTGTATCGATTGCTACCGAGCGGGCACTGGGCGTTGACGTCGAACTGCAGAAAGCCATGTTGGGTATCCGCGTAGAGCGGTATATCGATCATCGCTTCCCATCGGGTGTGCGGATCGCGGCGAAGCTTGTTTCCATGCCGGAGACCGACGCGGGCGACGTTGTAGCGAACGCGTGTGGGTTTGCCGATACCCCAGGCGAACTTTGTCTTGATTGCCATAGGGTCCTCCTCCTTGACAAACGTGAGCTCGCCATCCTCTTCATAGGTTTTCGCATCGATCCGACACTCGCACGTGTAGTAGGTCGCGCCGCCGGTGACCGTCCCCGAATGCGATAAATACATCTCGCTGTTGACGAGAACGACACGGCCGGTCAACCGGCCGCTGCCCGTTATCACGAGCGAACCGTTGACGACCCAGGCATCGCCCTCGAGGACGCCGCCGTCCTGTATATCGATCGAGCCGTCGATCACGACGATGGGGCCGCGTAGCATCTGTCCGGAGGCGATCATGGTGCCTCCGTAGAAAATATCGGCGTTCAGCCCCTGGAGTTCTTTGGTCAGATGTTTTGGTGAGAACTTTCCCGGCCTGTCGGCGGTCTGCGCGAGGGATGGCCCGGGAACGAGCAAGACGGCGCAGATAACTGACAGGAAGCGGAGTACGTGCACGGGATGTCCCTTTGCAGAGAGTGAATTGGTTCACTATCTTCTAACACAGACGTACGTTTTGCAACTGAATTTGTTTCTCGGTGTTGGGTTCGACTCGCGGTGTTTGGATTGGGCCTCCGAGCACTCGACGCTTTCGAAAAGCCGGGGAGGTCAGGTAGAATGCCGCACAATCCGTAAACACGATTCCAGGAAACACCATTCCAAGAAACACGTAGCGTTGCGCAGTCGCCGAGAGACTCGCTGTTGTGATCCAAGGAGATTAACGTGGGAAATCCAGCCGTGTACTTTGATATTGGATACAGGGAGAGGAACGGGATGGAGGCGTTTTGGATCAAGTTCTTTGGCTGGAAACCCGCGGATCGAAGTCCTTACACCGGTATGCTCGACACCGGCTGCAAAGACGGCATTCGCGGCGCCATCACGGCACTGGGTCTCGAACCACACCTTGCTCCGTCTCGCTCATCGCGGAAAAGCGGGTCAGCGGACTAGCACGGCCTTTCTTTTCTCGACACGGCGCCCGTCAGAGATGCGGTAGAAGTAGACGCCAGAAGCCAGCTGCTGTCCCCGATCATCCACACCGTTGAAAACGATGCGGTGTGTCCCGGCGAAGAACGGACGTTTGATCAGATGACGAACCGCCCGACCCTTGACATCGTAGAAGATGACTTCGACCTCGCTCGCCCGATCCAGTTGGAAATAAATGCGCGTGGCGGGGTTGAATGGGTTGGGATAAAGCCAGGAAAACGGTGCGGTCTCGATGTGAATCGGCTTGATACCGGTCACCTGCGAGGATCCGCAGCCGGCGGCGTCCAGCGCCTTCTTTGCGTTGGCGATGCCGGAGCCCATGTCGAGACTGTCGTTGTAGGGGCTCGTGTTGTTGACGATCAGGCTGAACTTGTCCGGTCCGGACAACGTCGCGTCGCAGGACTCGAGAAGTGCAGCGATCCCGACAACCTGGGGAACGGAAACTGATGTTCCGTCACGGATGCCGATATAGTGATGGGTAGGATCCGGATCGGTCGGGACGAGCGACGTACTGAGGATATCGACGCCGGGTGCCGCGACATCGACCCACGGGCCGAAGTTGGTAAACGGCGCTGCCGTGGCGTTGCGATCCGTCGCAGCGACATTCATTACACCCGGCTTGCCACCCAGAAAATCCGGAATGCTGTCGTTGCTGTTGCCGGCGGCGTGTATGATCATCACATCATGGGCGAGAAGATTGTCGACGGCCGCATCGAGTCCACCGCTGTTCGATGAGTTCCACGAGCAGTTGACGGCGGTGATGTTGACACCGGCATCCACCAGGTCGGCGACATAGTTCATCGCCTCTGCGGCCCAGTCCATGCGGACGACGCCGGTGGTCACTCCGAGGACGAAGGCATGAAACCCGATCCGAAGCGGTAGAACCTTTGTCCCATTTACCGGCCCGTCGATCGTGCCGCTGCCATATCCGCCAGCGGCGCCTGCAATCCCCCAACCGTTATTGGTGATGCCCGATACGACACCCGCCATGTGCGTACCGTGGCCGTTGCCGTCGTCGGGATCGTTGTCGATGCCAGCACAGTCGACATCCATACAGAAGACGGTAGGGTCATTCACCTGCGATACAAAATCCCATCCCACGACATCGTCCGTATATCCGTTTCCGTCGTCATCGATCCCGTTGCCCGGGATCTCGCCGTCGTTGATCCAGATGTTCCCGGCGGTATACGGGTCGGCCGGACCCCATTTGGTGCTATTACCACCGAGGTCCCAGTGATAGTACCGAACACCGGTATCCAGAATGCCGACAACAACAGACTCATCGGCGTCGACGCCCTCCCACGCCCAATTGGCGTGGATCCCGTTTCCATCCCACCAGTGCCATTGATCGAAGTCGAATCTCGGATCGGGAGAATCGAGAAAGTACGGGTCGTTGGGCTCGACCGAAACGGTGTGGATACCGATCTTCTCGACGTGGTCGACATTGAGATCGGCGGCAAACGCCGCCAGCGCCCGTTCGAGATCCTCCCCGGCGCCGAGGTTGACCTTGTAGTGTCCGGTGAGGTCGCGGTAAGGAGAACCGGCAGGTCGTGCGCTCGAGGTGGGGAACTGTCGCCTGAATTTCTGGATATCCAAACGTTCCATGACTCGCTGGACGGACACCAGGCTGATGAGCGGCCGGCCCGCGGCGCTTTGTGACACGTCGATTTCTTTGCGGATAGTGGGCTTGAAGACGACAATGAACGCATCCTGGACATATCCGACAAGGCCCGGGACCGGTTCGAGCGGTACACGGTGCACACGCTGAGCCACGGCGACCGACGCCGTTATGGCGAGAAGCAGAGCGGAGATGATGATTCGTTGCATGATCACGGCTCGATTTCTGTACCGGGGAAGCGGCGTGCGTAACAGGCCGCACGTGACACTGTCTGGACTACTCGATCAACTGGAGCCCCTGGACAAGCGAGCTGCCGTTGTTCGTGTCGCACGGTGTGCCCTGCGCGGTGATCTGGACAAACCGACCGTTCACCTGGCTGCCGGGCCCCGTGCTCTCGATAAAGAACGCTCCAATTTTTGATATCGTGACGTAGTTACGTCCGGAAACAGGAGGCAGCGTTGGATCAAATAACGGAACGAGGCCGACCCGAGGGCTCCGTCCGTAGTCGGAGTTGACGACCGTCTGATCCGCTGAGTCCCATTGCGCTCCGGGGTCCTGGGCAATCAGATCGTTGATACCCTGCATCGTCGGGCCAACCATGTTGCCCGGCTCGAGCTGCAGGCGGTCACCAACCTCGATCAGATACGGCGTGCAATCGTAGATCCACTGCCGGTACCAGTCGCCACCGGTCAGCGGATCCTGGCCGGGGTATTTGCCCAACGGAGGATAGTCCACGGGATAGAAGATCCCTGGTTCGATCGCCTGGTTTGGATTGCCGGATTTGAGGACGATCGATGCCCCGACGTCGCCGGGTGCTTTGTAGCCTGTGATTTGCGGATCGTAGAACTCGCCGTCATCGTATACGCCGTTGGCGTTAGCATCATCCCAGCGATCGGGAATGGCCCAGGGTCTCAAACAAGGAGCGCCGCATGCATCAAAGACAGTCGCCGCCGCAACCGCCGTCATCTCGGCCTGGTTGTCGCTTGCCGGGTTGATGACGCGCAGAAAGTAGGTCCGAATGGCGTCGCCGGTTGCCCGTGTGCGATGGGTTCGAACTCTAACCACGCGGGGTTCGGGAAAGGTGACGTCGGCGGCCGTGATGATGACCGGACTCGATGTCACCTGCGTGGCACGGTTGTAAGAGGCGAAGTTTATGGCGCGGTTTATCGCGGTCGCCTCGGAACCCTCCAGAAGCCCCGTAGCTGCCGCAAGTGCCGCGGCATCCGCTGCGGCCTGCAGCTGGGTTCTCGTGGTCATGAGGATCGCGGCCTCGACAGCGAGGACGGCAAAGGCGAATATTACAACGAGGCTTACCGCCACCATGATGATGATGCTGCCGCGTTCACTGCGGAGCAGGGATTTGTCCGAACCGCGATCGTTCAGATGTGAAGAATGCTTGTTTTTTGACATGACTGCAACCGCCCGAGAGTAGTTGGTGTTTTTGCTCACATTGACTCATGACGCATCGTCGTGGACGCGCTCAAAGGTACTGTGCCCGAAAAAGCTCCCAATAACCTGCCCGTCAGTATCCGAAAGTCGCAGTTCACCGTTACGGTGACCCGCCGCTCGGGATCAAAGGGATCCGGTGGCACGACGGTAATAGCGGTGGGAGTGACGCCGGCCGACGCGCAAACGGTGGTAACGCGCGACGTGACGAGCGCAACATCGGGTCCGGTAACGACCGCGATACGCGCTCCCTCGCGGGCTGCAGATGTCAGTATGTTCTGAGTCGCCCATGCGCGCCCGAATTCTGTGATTCCAAACAGCACGAGGAGTAGTAATGGGAAAAGGATTGCGAACTCAACAACGGATTGCCCACGTTTCTGACGAATGAAGGAAAGCATTTTCATAGAACCTGCCACGAGTGAACCATGCCGGTAGCCCGGTGTTTCGAATTTATACATGCACGACAACATGACGGGTTTACGGCAACGCATTCTGCCCCCCCATTCCCGGTATCGCGGTCTGGATAGCTGCGTAAACGCCCGCGACCACAGGTCCAATGTTCTGTAGTGTGGCAATGGCTACGATTGAGAGAAAGGCGGCAAGCAGACCGTACTCCATCATGTCCTGCCCCGATTCATCCCGTACAAAACGCTGCAGTTGTATCATTCGATTTCCTTATCTACGAACAGAGTTGGAGGAGACGGTTTGATTTAGAGGTACCGCAGATTCGATTTGCAATTCGTACGCCAAAGCGGTGTCTCTCGGTGTCGCCAAAGCGGTCATGCTCTAATCCAGTGAAACTGAAAGCGTTCGGTGAAGAGTGGTATCTGTGGAGGCGTTTTGTGTACCCGGTGCGTGATCGGGTTTCGGGGGTCTACGCTCACAACCTTTAGTGCCCTCGCGTCTTAATCACCGAGCGGGCACGATAACGGGGCGGGATGTACCCCGGGATGCCTCGTATGGTCACGCAGTGCCGGGTTGTTGTGCGTTGAGGATCGCGGCCGCCTCGACGGGGCGTCGCGAGGCTGCGACTGGAAGCATGAATGTGGTGACGTTTGCTCAGAACACGCGGCGAGACTTTGTCTCGAATGTGGGTACGCGGAGCTCGATGGTGTCGCCGACCTCCGTGCAAGATGCCTGGAGCGCGCCGGCTGGCAGCTCGAGCGCTCCTTCCGCACGCCATACGAGGTGGGAGAACCGGTTTGGTTTGATATGGTGGTGGACCCAGAGCACACGGCCACTGGATGACAAGAAGGCGATATCGATGGGAAACTGCATGCCAAACATGTGAATCCATTGGGTGGGCACAATGTAGAGACCCTCATCGGAATCCATCTGCTTGCGGCCCAACAACCCACGACGGCGCTCCTCGCTGGTGATCGCCAGGCTCACACGAGACGCGACAAACGAGTCCTTGGTTACGTTGATTGCCTGCAGGTATTCCTCGTCGGCCGTATCTGTCGGAGCGGAGGCATCGCCGGTCTGAGAAGTGTTCTGGACGCTCCGGGGCGGATCCTGCGACTCCGACCACACGTTATCAAATGCGAGGATCTCCAGGGGGCTCTCCTGCAGCCAACTCGTGACCCGGAGGAGGGTACTTCTCGTGAAGTGCATCGCATCAGTCGCCCACATGGTGTCTGATCCTTGTGTTTGTGTTTGCCGCCGCGTAGGCCTCGATGAATTGGTCCATATAGCCTCCGACGTCGTCGATCACGGCCTGGCGCCAGCCCTTGCCATAGACGCCAACGCCACCGGTGCTCCATGTCGGTACTCCAACGACGGTGACATCCGGATTGCGCTCGAGTTGAACGGTCTGCGTCAACTCCAGACGGATTGAGTACGCGCAGTGCTCTACGTGTTCGTCGATCACCGCGGTCACCACCAGGTAGAGGGTAGGATTTCCATCGATGGGGTCGTCGTAGTCGAGATGGAGAACTCTAACTCCGGCCTCCTTGAGCCGGCGTTCAATCTCGACGCTGAAAACAAAGGTTGTCATCCCTTTCTCCCCCATATCCGTGGCCACGGGTTCGACAAAGATCGCTATGCCGGACAGACCGGCCAACGAGTTCATCGCGCCGGCCGGTTCGTCGGCGTGACACCGGCCGGCGTGGCACAAAGTAAGAAGAGCAAAAAGGATCGATAACGTTTTCATGGTCGACTGCGCCGAGCAAGCACATCCGCGGCTCTGCTCGATTTCAGACAATCCTCTGTCGACGAATCGAATAAACAACGAGCAGGATGCTCCTTTGAGCCGTGGCGTCTTCTCGGCTTGTTACTGGTTACGTATCAGCCCCCAAGCTCCGACGGAGACTCGAGGGAGAGGAGTTACATCACGCGGCTGCGCCGGGTCCGCATCTTCAGCTCGCGCTGCCTGCGGTGGTTACGCTTCGCGAAGTAAGCGAGTCCAAACACAACGCCCAGGATGAGCATGATCATAGTGAATGACATTTCAGCAACCTCCTTCCAAAGCCGCGGGTTGTTACCTGTTGATTGACCTTAGTTCCCCATCTGGGAGAGCGCCCGAAAGAGCGCGAGCATTCCGGGTGCCAGAATGACGACCAACAGTCCCGGAAAGATACAGAAGACGAGCGGGAAGACGAGCTTCACCGGTGTCTTGCGAGCAGTTTCCTCGGCGCGCTGACGGCGGCGAATGCGCAGCGAGTCGGCGTGGCTTCTCAGGGCGTTCACAATGCTCGTTCCAAACCGCTCACTTTGGACCATAACGGCCACCAGTGCGCGGACATCGTCGACACCGGTACGCATGGAAAAGTTGCGCAGAGCCTGTGTTCGAGCCACTCCGGCCAGCATTTCGGTGTTTACCATCTGGAGTTCCTCGCCAAGCGTCTCGGCGTTGAAGCGGACCTCACGCCCTACCTTGACGAGAGCGGCGTTGAGACCCTGGCCGGCTTCGACACAGATGACGAGAAGATCCAACGCATCGGGAAGCGCGAGCGTAATCGCCTGCATTCTCTTGGACTGCTGCAGCCGAACGAACATCATGGGCAGAAAGTAACCGACCGCCGCGGCCAGCAACGTAAGGATGGCTATCTCGCGGGGCAACAGGTGGAGATGCCATGTTGCGAGGGCGGCAGTTACGGCAAATAGACCGGTGAGGGCCACGCGCGCACCCACAAAGATCCCGCGCGATTCGGTGTGTCGGTAGCCAGCGCGTGCCAAATCCCATTTGAGGACCTCGGAGTAGACCTGACCGGGCAACACCCATCCAAGAAAGGCGATGAGCTGAGCATGGACGGGCAGGTTCGTATCGTTGAAGCATTCGGTGATCTCGTCCGGCTCGTTTTCAACGACCCGGTCTAGCCGGTCAGCGATGCGCCGGCCGCGAAAACTGATCCAATAGATACCCGCCGCCGCGGCGAGAATCGCCAATGTTGTCAGTACTGCGATTGCGTAGATAATCATGTCGTCACACCTTGATGTTAATGATACGGCGCATGATCAGAAAACCGACCACTTGCAGAAAGATAGCTGCGACAATTAAGTGCCGGCCCAACGGATCTGCCTTCAATCCCTTGAGGTACTCCGGAGCCACGACCATGATCACACCGACCATCGCCAGGGGCAAAACGGCCAGTATAAAACCGGAGAGCCGCCCATGGGCCGTCAAGCTGCGGACATCACCTAGAATACGAAAGCGATCGCGAATGACGGCGGCCGTGCGCTCGAGGATCTCGGCAAGGTTACCACCGGTGCCGCGTTGTATGATGACGGCTGTGATGAACAGATGGAGCTCGGCGCTGTCGATGCGCTCACCCATTCGCTTCAGCGCCTCTTTGGTGTCGAGGCCGAGACGGTTCTCCTCCGAGAGAATGGCAAACTCCTGACCGACCGGGTCGGGTGATTCATCCGCCACGACCTGGATTGCGCCGGGAAGTGCGAGACCCGCCCGCAGCGCGCCTACCAGCATTTCCAGCGCGTCGGGAAACAGCTTTTCGAACGCTAGAGTTCGCCTTTGCTTCTTGTGCCGAGCCCAGAGGATCGGAAGCAAACCGGCAAACGCGCCGGCCGGCAACGCGAGTAAGGGCATGTGCGCAATTGATATTGTGGCAAACGCGCCGATGCTGCCCAGCAGCAACATGATGGCGACAAACGTGCCCAAACGAAGCGGTATGCCCGCCTGGACGAGTAGTCGGTCCAATTTCTGGGCCCACCTCGCTTCGCTGAGTATGGCGTTGAGGAAAGGTACGGTGCTCAACTGCATGTCACGCAGAATGATCGTTTCGATCCTTTCGTCGACTCCATCGCCGACAAGGATGGCACCGTCGAGCCTGTCACGGACCCGTTTTGTGGCATAGCTCTTCGCCACGAGGACCATGCCACCGGCGGCAAACATGATAGTCAGAAAGATGCCGACGCTTGGTAGTAGTAGTTGGAGATCCATTTCTTAGATTACCTGCCCTTCGTGGAATATCGAGGACGGGACTTCAATACCGCTCAGCACCAGTTGATCTGCGAACTTCGGTCGGATGCCCGTTGCCTCGTAGGTCCCCAGGACTTTGCCGTCGTCCGATATGCCGATTCTGTGGAACGCGAATATCTCCTGCATGGCGACGACCTCCTGCTCCATACCGACGATCTCGCTGACGCTGATCAGCCGTCGGCTGCCGTCGGACAGGCGGGATACGTGGACGACGACGTCCAGTGCCGAGCTGATTTGCTCGCGCATCGCCTGAGCGGGCAGCTGTACACCGCTGAGTAGCATAAGGGTTTCTAGCCGGTGCAACGCCTCTCGCGCGTTGTTGGCGTGGACTGTAGTGAGTGAACCGTCGTGACCCGTGTTCATTGCCTGGAGCATATCGAGCACCTCGTCGCCTCGAACCTCACCGATAACGATGCGGTCGGGGCGCATACGCAGCGCGTTCCGCACCAGATCACGCTGTGTGATCCGTCCCTTTCCCTCGATATTCGGGGGACGCGTCTCGAGCCGCACGACGTGTGGCTGGAGAAGCTGGAGCTCAGCTGCATCCTCGATAGTCACGACACGTTCGCTGACCGGGATGAAAGCCGATAGCGCATTGAGTAGCGTAGTCTTTCCGGAGCCGGTACCACCGACGATCAACATGTTGAGCCGGGCCTGAATAGCGCCTCTGAGAAGCTCGGCCATGCCGGGTGTCAACGACCCGAGCGCCAGCAAGTCTTCGAGATCGAGTGTGCGGACGCCAAAACGCCGGATCGAGAGGATCGGCCCATCGAGCGCCAGCGGTGGAATGATCGCGTTGACTCGCGAGCCGTCGGGAAGACGGGCGTCGACCATGGGGGATGACTCATCGACACGGCGACCGATCTTCGAAACGATGCGATCGATTATTTTCATCAAATGGTCGTCATCATCAAAACACGCATCGGTCATTTCGAGACGCCCGAAGCGCTCGACGTAAATCTGGCTGTGTGTGTTGACGAGGATGTCCGAGACGTCTGGATCGTGGAGGAACGGCTCGATCGGTCCAAGGCCGAAGGTCTCGTTCAACACCTCCTGCTCGAGCGCGGTTCTCTGGGCCTCGCTCAGAGGCATCTGCTCTTCCGCGAGAAGCGCCGTGATGATTTGGCGGATCTGAGACTGAAGTACCGTCGTATCGACCGTATCCAGTTTGGCAAGATTGACCCGTTCGACCATCTGCCGGTGGATGCGGGCCTTCAGATCGTGGAAGACGTCGCGTGGACGGCTGCTGGCATTCGCCTCGCCGCCATTGCCGCCGCCGTTTCCATTGCCGGCCGCCTGCTGGCGCGGGGTTCCCTCTTCCGGCTGTTCCGTTTTATTGTTTCTGTTTTTGAATCGGTCTCGGAGTGACATAACGCTTCCTCTCACTTTTTAGTTCGACTGTGTATCAACCGTCTCGGACGAGTTGTTTAACATCCTGATGTATTCCTCAGCCAGCTGTCTGATGTTCTGCGCGATTCTGGATCGGGATGCGTCGATTATTGCGGGCGTGCCCTGATCGATGCCCAGGCTGACCGGCTCGAAGTCATTGGGAATCGTCCAAAAGACGTCCTTACCCAGAGCCTTCTCCATGTCCTTTGGGCTAAGCCGGCTCTTCTTGCTGTACCGGTTGACGATCAGTTGAATCTTTTTGGGATCGACGCCCAATCGCTCGAACATATGGAGATATTTGCTTACGTTGCGAATCGTCGGTACATCCATCGTCGATATCATGAGAATGAGGTCCGAGAGTTCCAGAAGCTCGATCGTCCGGTCGTCGAGGTGCCGACCAACGTCGACCACGACATAGTCGAACATAGTGTTGAGAGACCCAAAGAGCTCGACAATGTGGTCACGGGTTATCTCCTCCGCGATCTCGGGGCTTGCCGCCACGGTCAGAAGACTCACCCCGGACTCGTGTTCGCTGAGAATGGAGCGGAGTTTGGACTCGTCGAGCGAGCCGTTGTCCAGGGCATCGGTGAGGCTGTACTTCGGCGGCTGGTTGAACATCAGCGCCAGATCGCCCAAATGAAAACTCATGTCGACGAGCACGGTTCTTGTGTCACGCTGTTCCGCGAGAGCGACTGCCAGGTTGGCGGCGGTCGATGTCGCACCGATACCGCCCTTGCTCGAGAAGATCGAGAGGATCGCGCCGTGGGTGTTGCCATTCGTTGGTGTTCTCTCCATCTGCCGTCGCACATGCTCGAGCGCCTTCTCGACTTCCGGTCCGTCGAGTGGGCGACCGACAAATTCCTGAGCTCCCGCGCGTATGCACCCCAAGATCACCTGGGAAGTCGGTTGGTGTTTGGCGATGATGATACCGCTGTGCGGCAGTTCATCCCGCACCCGCCGTACGAATTCGACTGTTTCGCCCCCATTCTCGGGGAGTTCGACGAGCACGATGTCGGGTTGGAGGCCTCGTACCAAACGCTGGCCAGACTTGGCGTCATTCGCTTCGCCGATCACTCGGACACCGTTGTCACCCAGATGTGCCTTCACATAGGACCGGCCGTTCTTGTCACTGTCGATGATGATCAGCCGGATCGGTCGATGATTGTTTCCAGTCGCCATGAGGTCTCCTTTATTCCGTCAGCTCAGTTGCATCTTTGCGAGCAAGGTACCGAAGTCAGGCAGGCAGGGCGCAAAGCCGCGGGAGCGTGTGTCGGCGAAACAGCCGCGATCATTGCTGGAGGTAATGCCCTTTGTGTGCCCGACATGTTGCACGGTTTGATTCCTTGCTCGCATGGATTCCTAATTTCTGTTCCGGACTACCAGCCGGTGATCTTCTTGTGGTCGTCGTCCGTCAGCTCCGGCAGCTTGGCCTGTGAGCCAGGCGGCATCGCCTGGATGATGTGAGGCGATACGACGAGTACGAGTTCGGTCTCGGTCTTCTGGGTCTCGGTGCTGCTGAAGAGATAGCCCAGCAGCGGAATGTGACCCAGAATCGGCATCCTTTGGCGAATCTTGATCTCTTCCTCCATGATCAGCCCGCCGATGACGAGTGTTTCCCCGTCTTTGAGCTCGACAACCGTGCTGGCCTTCCGCGATCGAATTGCCGGAATCCGAAAGCCGCTAATCTCGATGCCGTTGCTGAAATCGAGGCTGCTGACCTCGGGGGCGACCTCGAGATTGATGATGCCCGAGTCGACGATCGTGGGCAGGAAATCGACCTTGACGCCAAATTCCTTCCACTCGATCGTGATGGCCGTTCCACCCTGGACACCGCCGGTTGCGATGGGTACCGGGATCTCTCCACCGGAGAGAAAGCTGGCAGCCTGACCGCTGGCGGCAACCAGGGTGGGCTCGGCGAGCACGTGGAGGACGCCGTTGGTGATTAGTGCCCGCAGCATCATCTGCAGTTGATCGCCGCCCTTGACCCAGCGAAGCGCTGCCGTCGGGCCCTCGGTGGCACCCTGGAAGATGGCCAGCGGCAGGCTCGGTGTGGCCACGTTGCCGGGAAACACAGCGCCGTCGAGTGTGTAACCGTTCGTGTACTTGCCGTAGAAGTCGGCACCGAGCTCGAGTCCTCTGGTCTTGTTCACCTCGGCGACCTGAACGCGGAGTTCGATCTGGCTATCGCTAAACGGTCCGCGGACCACGACGTCATAGATACTGGAGGCGTTGTTCTCATCCCAGATCACGAGTGTTGTAAGTCCGATCTCCTTGCCGTTGATGAGCACCTCGAACTCGCCGGCGACAACGACATCCGCGATACGGGAGTCGGCGATCGATACGGTCTTGATGATTTCGCTGATTTTGTGTGTGACCGACTGTCCGACGGTCACTCGGAGCTTCAGATTATCCGCCAGCGCGAGGCTGGGGAGAATCGTGATCAGAACGACTACGGCCGAAGCAAGTATTGTCCGGCGATGTTTTGGAAGCAGGGACGACATGTTGACTCCTTATCGTTGGCTAGGGTGACGGTCTTCACTCACATCGGTCTCGAGGATCCCCTATTTGCTGGATTCATCCTCATCGGCCGTAGGTGACTCTTGCTTCATAATTCTTCCATCACGGATGACCGTGAACGTGTTGCGTTCCACGACCACCGGAGCTTTTTTGGTCACGGTCGCCCTACGCGGCTTGGAGCGCCGGCGGACGGCCTTCTTCTTTGGCGTCGACATACCAAGAACGGTACGCGTATCGGTCTTGGCCAGGGTCGTCACCTCGTGGTCGACCGGGTTGCGGAGCGACAGGTGGACCTTGCCCTGGTGCACGCCCAGCGCGAGCTTTTCGGCACCCGACGGATCCAGAAGAACCGTGACGGTTTGAACAGTGATATGGTGATTACCCTTTGTCTCTGTCTTGGCGCCCGCCGCAAGAACCTCCAAATCCTGGAGGATCGTTTTTGTAACGGCGATGTTCGTGCCCGCAGCGTTCTGCACGGTCACGACGATATCGACGCGATCGCCGGGAAGGACAAAACCGCTGACGCCTGTGACGTCGTTGATTTTTATGCTCATGGCACGCATGTTCTCGGGGATCCGGACGGAGAGGCCACCACCGATCGCGGAGAGCTTCGACGCCAGGATCGGCTCGCCGTCCACGACGAAAACCTTCGTCGTCTGGTCGAGCACACTGTCGATGCTCGAGTACGAACCGGCCGGCACGGACTCTTTTGGGAACTCGACGAGCCGCAGGTGCTTCTCTTCGAGCGTAGTCCCAAAGCTCATGTCGGACTCGGCGACGACCACCGGCACGGTGTCGGGTTCCCCTTTTGCCTGGACGAGCGGCATACCTTTCAGGTAGAGATAGATGCCTCCGCCCGCGGTGATTGCCAGAACCAGTGCAACGATGAGTAGTGCGATTCCCTTTTTGTCCATCTTTCCGTCCTTCCTTCGCTAGAGAGTTACAAGGTCTTGCTGCGCTGTCTGGCGCTGCGTTCAACTGGTTGTTCTAAAGATGCTACCGACACACTTCATGTTGATCTTATTAGTAGCTTTTGTGTTCACCGGGCGTCCTCGCGACAAACGGTGACGTGTAAGGTTTCGGTCACAAGTTGGTGACAAATGACAGAAACCACTCTTCGTTTCCCGTCCACCAACAAACAGCCAGCGTCACGATCGAGCCAATGCCGATCGCGAGGCCGTACGGGACGTGCTCCAACTTTGACAACATCCGGGAATCCGTCCGGATCTCGTTAGTTTGCTTTTTGGCGTTTTGGCCTTTGATAAAGGGGAGGCCGATCAAGAGCGTGCTGACTACGGGCGCAAGCATGCCGCCGGGTCTTAACATCCACCCAATCGCCAGAATTCCTCCTGCGATGGCGGAGGCGAGCACGGCCGCAACGGCGAGGATGGGACCAACAAGAGCTCCCACAGCGCCCGCCAGTTTGAGATCGCCCATTCCGATGCCCTTGCCGGCGTGTAACAGCAGCAAGAGCCCCATCGCCAGAATAGCGCCGCTCAAAGCAATCCCGAGACCGAGCCATCCCTGCAGAGCGGTGCGAATCACAACTGCAAGGCAAAACGCTGAAAACGTCAACAAATTGGGGATACGCCTCGAACGAAGATCGGTGATCACAGCTATACCCACCACAATAATGGTAAGAATGCTGCACCATATGGATAGAGGCGTGTAAATCATGCGATCAAGTCTCCGTAAGAAGCGTATCCCCGGTGTGCGTCACTTAGCCGGACGCAGGCAGCGCGTTCTGAACTGAAACGTAAACTGCGCTGACGAGTGGACCGATGGCCTGCAGCGCGGCGATGGCCACGATAGAAACAAAGGCAGCCAAAAGACCGTACTCGATCATGTCCTGCCCGGATTCCTCTCGGAAAAGTCTCTTCAGGTAGCTCATGGTTTCCTTTCGGTGAAGAGAGTCGAGAAGTGTTCTTGATTTAGAGTCGTTTCGCAAGTGTCTGAAACAGACGGAACATACTCAGGCAATTCATCTGCCAAATGCGATATTGTCCTGTCTTGCTGTGATGAGTCGTCGCTAATCTTCTGGAAAGAAAAACGTTTCGCAAAAAGTGATCGAAATCGATGCTCTGGAGGAGGCTCGCAAGATTTGGGGATCTAGGGGGGCAATCCTCAGTTTCTAGCGGGACTAGCGCGTTAACACTCTATGCTGGAGCACGTGTGGGGGGAGAGTATCTCTTTGTTGCGCGCGATGGAGAGCCGTTCGCGATGAGTGCCGATGACGACGAGAGAACCTGCGAGCAGGTGCTGTTGAGGCAGTAGTGATGACATCAGTGAGGTTCGCCACTGGTGTCGGTGTCGAGACCTTGAACGATGCTGCGAGCGGCGAGATATAGCTCGAGGGTGCGGTCCATCTCGTCGATAACAAACTGCCGTTGTTGTCTGATTTTCTCAATGTAATAGCGGTGCGCGATCATAAGAAAAGCAAAACGTAGCGTGCGTTGACTTTGGACCATGTAACGTGTGTAGGCATGGGCAAAGAGTCCCGTCGGTGGCAGGGTAGCACCAAATACGATAGCGCCGCGCAGCCCCAGCGACTGATACGCGAAATAAAGCAGTGGCGCGTAGTAGGCGGCATAAACAAAAGTCCCGATCGTGATCTGTTTGTAGTGAATTGCCGTCGAGTCCTTTGCCGCGCGCCGGGCAAGCCACCCGGTCAATTTGTAAGGCATGAGATTCCACACCGCACCGTACAAGGCCAGCGGCAGCCCCAGCACGCCCCAGACAAGGAGCCTCGTTGCCTCCAAGCGGATCGTGTGTTCCGTCTTTCCGCGCACCACCTCATCCCTCAGTTTGAGACGCTCGAGCTTACGATGATAGCTCCGGAGAAGACTGTGGATCCGCCACACGATCTCGGGGTCTTTGTCCAGAAAGAAGCTCAACGCTTCTGAGATTCCCCGCGACACCACCTGGTCCTTCTCGAAACGGGACTCACCGGGGATGGCGCCGCCGTGGCGCTCGACCAGTTCGTCCTTGTAGACATGCTCGACGTCGTGGACGAGCTGCTCGAGGCGCGGACGCTCGATATTGACGACGAGAGCGCGCATCGCCGTCTGCAGTGTATCGGTGAGGGCGTAGACGGCTTCGATTGCATCCTCCTTATATGTGTTTTGGTAATCGGCGGCGACGATGGGTCGGCCGAATCGAAGCAGCACGCGGGTGCGCATGCGGTAACGGCTCTCAAAACTCAGGCCCACGGGGACAATCGTTACACCCAGCGTCCAGTTGTTCTTCGCCTCGCTCTGAAGCGCAATACGTGCGACACCGGTTTTGAGCTTCTGCAGACGGCGCTCCACCGTGCTCACGCCCTCGGGGAAGATGCCGATCGCGCCGCCTTGCTCGAGAAGCGTCTCGCACGCAGCAAACATGGCAGCGTTCTTGTCGGGTGCGTCCACGCCGTCCTGCCGCCGGTAGACGGGAATCACCCCGAGATTCCTAAGGAGCCACGCGCGCCACTTCTTGTCAAAGAGACCGCTGTGTCCCAGGTAGTAAACCATACGGCCGGTCCGAAGCCCCAAAACCAGCGCATCCGTCACCGATTGAGGATGGTTGGCCGCCAGGATTACGGGACCGTTCTGTGGAATCAGATCGGCACCCGATATCTCAATTTTCTTGAAATAGATCCCCGTGGCCAGGCGGCCGAGCAATTTGGCAATGCGGTACAGGAGCGGCGTGCCCATGCTATTCGTCTGCCCGGGTAGTGCGGGGGAGCTGTGCGGCGAAATCCGCGAAGAGAAATGCGGCGACGGTGTGCAGATCCACGGGATCCGGAAAGAGGGAAGTGGTCAGCGTACCGAGTGTGTTGGGCTCGTAATTGCGGTTTATGGTCCGCTCGGCGTCGGCATGCAGAAGGACGGCTCGAGCGCGCAAGACCTCCTCGAGATCGTACACATGAAACGTAGCGGTGATTTGCCGTCGCGTGATGTAATCGGTCGAGGGGTCGTCGTCGCCGGTGGTCTGGTCCAGAGCTCTGGTCCGCGTCGAGACGGTGTCGCCGTGGATATCGGCGAACACGAGAAAGCGAAAACGCTTGCTCAACTCCGGCGCAATATCCGCCAGGATCTCGGGGCGCAACGAACCATTACGCCTGTAGCTTTCGAGAAGCGCCTGGTAGCTGTTGGGAAGCTGCGACGATGGGATGCCGTTCTGCTTCGGAGCCGTGCCGGGATCCTTGCCGATCATCCTCTCGATATAACCGGCGGAAACAACCTTGAAATCCTGTCTGGCCTCGATGATCTGAGTTCTGAGGAGGTCTGCGAGCTCGGCCTCGTCGACAGGCTCGTTAACTCCAGTAGTGGTTACCACGACGCCGCCTATGCCGAGGCCTCCCTCCGTGAGGTATTCTGCCGTGAAACTGTCGTTGAGCGGCGGGTCGCCGCGAAGCCAGGCGCAGGCAGGAAGAAGGATGGTCGCGAACACGCAGACGAGAAACGATTTCTTCAATGGCTTACCACACGTTCTACGGTCGGAACTTTTCGATCGCCCGGGAAAGCGCATCGCAGATGTCGGGAATCCCGGCGGACTGTCCGTGTTTTGCCTGGCTCTCGAGATCGCGTGCGAGCCGCGATATGTCTTTGGCGCCAACGACACCGGCAGCACCGGCGATGCTGTGGGCCAGAGCGCGGACCTTGCCGTAGTCCTTGCGATTCAAGGCCTGTTGGATACCGGTCAGTTCGTTACGGCTGGACTCCGTAAACATCTCGATCAGATCCGCGTGTCTGTCCCTTGCCGGACGCGGTCTCTCCCGTCGCCTCTTGAGCGGTTGGGTAGGTACGAGCTCGACGATCGCCGTAAGCAGCGCTTGCGGGCGAATCGGTTTGGGCAGGTAACCATCCATCCCGGCGTCGAGACACCGTTGCCGGTCACTGGCAAGGGCGTGCGCCGTCAACGCGATGATCGGCACGTGCTTTCCCGTTTGTTTCTCGCGCTCGCGAATACGTCGCGTGGCTTCGATTCCACCCATTTCCGGCATCTCGAGATCCATGAGCACAAGATCAATGTTGTTCGTCTGTACCTCGTCGAGCGCTTCGCGGCCATTCTCGACGACCGAGACCTCACAGCCTTCCTTTTCAAGCAGGCGAACGATCAGTGCGCGATTGACGACGTTGTCCTCGGCGACGAGCACATGCAGGCGCTGTCCTAGCCTGCCCACTGCCGCGGGAGCGCGTGGTACCGGTGCCTTTATGAAGAGGTCGTCGGAGACACCCAGCCTGGCGGTGAAGTAGAACGTGCTTCCCTCGTTCTCGGAGCTTTCCACCCAGATCCGCCCCTCCATCATTTCAACCAGCCGTGCCGATATGGTGAGTCCCAACCCCGTACCGCCGTATTGTCGTGTTATCGATCCATCCGCCTGTGTGAACGATTTGAAAATCGTCTTCTGGGCGCTGGGAGAGATTCCGATGCCCGTGTCTCGAACGGTGAAACGGAGAACGATGTGCTCGTCTTGCCTGGTATCCACATCGACCTGCACGTCGACGGATCCGGCAGACGTAAACTTGACGGCGTTGTTGATGAGATTGACGAGCACCTGCCGGAGGCGAACAGGATCACCAACGGCGACGCGTGGCACGTTCTTCTCGATCGAGAGGTTCAGTCCAAGCCCCTTCCCCTGGGCCCGGTTCTCGAACACCTTTATGGCGTGTCTCATGACCTGGTGAAGATCGAACGGAATGAACTCGACATCGAGCTGTCCGGCTTCGATCTTCGAGAAGTCGAGGACTTCGTCGAGAAGGCCAAGCAGAGACTCAGCCGAATCGTGGACGATATCGAGAAACTCCTCCTGCTCTTCGGTCAGCTCGGTGCTCAGCGCGAGTTCGGTCATGCCGATTATCGCGTTCATGGGAGTGCGGATCTCATGGCTCATCCTGGCCAAAAAGTCGCTCTTGGCCTCGTTCGCCGCCTCCGCCGCTTCCTTCGCGCGTTTGAGCTCCAGTTCGGCCTGCTTGCGTTCCGTGATGTCTTCCGAAATGCCAAGCAAATATAGTGGCGTCCCGGCCTCGTCGAGGATTGGGATCTTCTTGGTGTGCAGATAGCGGAGACCATGAACGCGCGTCTGGATCGGTTCCTCGGGGATGTCGACCAGCTTTCTGCCTTTGAGCACCTCCCGGTCGTGCTCCGTAAACCACACGGCCTCATCCTTGGGGAAGAAATCATAGTCGTTCTTGCCAATGAGTTGATCGCGCGCGTAGCCGAGCAGCTCCTCGCCGGCTCGGTTGAATCGCACGAACCTCAGATCCTCCGCGTTCTTTACAAAGATCATGTATGGGATATTCTCGACGACGGAGCGGAGAAACAAGGCATCCTGCTCGGTGTCGGTGCCGCCCGATAACGGGCGAGCGACGAAGTTGCCGAGCCAAACGGTCAGCGTGTCCAGCACGGCGAGTACTGCCTCCAGGCGACCAGCGTCCTTGATTGTCTGTGCGACGGAGGGGTAGACTGCCGAGCGTGCGGCAACGGCGATAGCCATCCACGAGCCGGCACCAAGGTTTTTCCCCGTTACGAGATGTGTCAGGTCCCGCGTCCGGTTCTCGGCCGCTTGCCAGTCACCGGCCACGGCGGCGCGCAGGATATCGGTGACGGAGCGGAGAAACGCCCCCGCATCGATCTCACCGGGCGACGATTCTTTGTTGCGAAGGCCGCGATACTCCTCGAGCTTGCCCCCCAGCCTCCGGCTGATCACGTCGTGGTGCTGATCGAGAATGCCGAGGAGTCTTTTCGCCGACTCAGCATCCGAGAGTGGGTGATTGGGCGGGTTGGGTTGACTCATTTCCGGCCGTTCGTTGCGGAAGGAATGCCTGGGTTGTCGAACAGGGCAAGCGAGCTATCTGACATTCTACGCCAAAACCCGGTGGATGTCACCCGATTTGGGCAGGGTCCACTTTACGGTTGGGTGTTTTGGGTTGTGGGCCGTCGGCTCAGGTCCTCGCCCGCGTCTTGCATGTCAGAGCGGGCCCAAGGATTCGCCGCTGGACAACCTTATCCCAACGCCACTAGTCGTCCCGACGCCGAAAAACAAAACCAGTATTTTTCGTGCTACAATGGAGCGCTCTGTCGCCAACACCAAGCGAGAAGGATATCAGGCAATGACACAGAAAACGATACTAGGCGTATTTGCCCACCCGGATGACGAGTCCATGGGGCCGGGTGCGACGTTTGCCAAATATGCCGCCGAGGGTCACCGGGTGGCGTTCGTGGCGGCGACCGACGGTGGCGCCGGACGCCTTTACGAGGAGCGCCCGTCGGACAAGGGTGCACTACGGCGGCTGCGCCGTCAGGAGACGATCGAAGCGGCGAACGTTCTCGGCATCGAGTTCCTCGGCTTTCTGGACTGGCATGACCGCGATCTGGAGAACATGAATGTTCTCGATATCGAGATCGCAATCGCAAAGATTATTCGTCGCGAGAGGCCCGATGTCCTGGTGACGTTTCACGGCTCCGGTATTTCGTATCACCCGGACCACCGAGTTCTGGCCATGGCGCTCAACGCGGCATTTCTGGGCGCCGCACGGGCTGGCTGGTATCCGGACGCCGAGCTCGAGGCGCTCTCGCCACACCGCGCCTCGAAGCTCTATCACTTCACGATCCTCAAGTGCCTTGTTGAACGCGTTGATTGGCGTCGTGAGGCGTACGTTTCTCCGAACGACGAAGTGACGACTCTGATCGATACAAGCAAGTGGGCGAATACCAAGTGGAAGGCCATCCAGGCGCACGACAGCCAGCGCAACGGCCCGCCATTCGCGCAGGCGTATCAAGCGGGCGTCTTTGAAAAGGAAGGCTTTGTCCGGGTCTTTCCCTCCTGGCGTCCCGGCGACTCGCAGGAGACCGATCTATTGGAAGGCTTGTGACCGTCCGCTGCGGGGGGTGGGCGCGAGCCGAGCGGGCGAACTTTTCTGCAAGAAATCTCTGCCCGTGGTTGTCGAACACAGTGTGGAGTACACGAAATTGACCGAGAATCCGGCCACGCTGACATTCGACGAAGTCTATGCGGCTCACGCAGAGCAGGTGTTGAACCTCGCATTCCGGCTCACCGGCGACGAAGACGCAGCGCGCGACCTCTGCCAGGAGATCTTCATCAAGGTCTATCAGAACCTGGAGACGTTCGAGCACCGATCTCAGATCTTTACGTGGATATACCGGATCGCCGTCAACCACATAAACAACTATCTAAGAAAAGAAAGCCGGCAGCGATGGGTGCGGCTGATCGACCGCAAGGTCTCGGATGTTGCGCGCGAGGCAGCGATCGAGCCCGGACGCTGGGGAAGCGCCACCGTACCATCATCGGAGAAGGGGCTCGAGCGATCGCAACGTGCGCGGATCGTTTGGAACACCATCCAGACACTCAAACCCAAGTACCGTGTGCCTCTGGTCCTCCATCATTACGAGGAACTGAGTTATAAGGAGATCGCGGAGGCGATGCAGATCAGCATGAGTGCGGTGGAGTCGCGTATCCACCGCGGCAAGAAGCAGTTGATCAAGAAGTTAGAGCCGTGGTTGGACAAAATCTGAGGATGAGACGCAAGAAACGGATGACCGTCGTGTCTAACATAGACGGAGGAGCAAGATTGTCATGAAACACATCGCAAAACACTTTCAAGCCTGGAGCGAGGGACGGCTGGACGGTGAGGCCCAGCGGCTCATCGAGATCCATCTCGAGGAGTGTGCCGAGTGCCGGATGTATTTTGAGCGTATGTCCAGTTTGCTGGAAAAATCAATGGCGAGCCACCTTCCCCGTCTGGAGCCCGATCCGTTTTTGCCGGGGCGGATCCGCGGGCTGGCCGAGAAGTCATCGACACCGGCGCCTCGAGGGCTGATGAGGCCGCTGGGTTGGCTCCGGCTGTCGTACTACGCGATTCTATTCGCGGCGGCGGTTGCAGGAGGGGTTTACGTTGGGCAAAGCGCGGCAGCCTGGGGTTCGGGAAACGGGGACGATCAACTCCTCACCGGATACTACGAGGCGTTCTCTCAGTCGGGTTTTGCCGACGACTGGGAACAACTCGTCACGGCGGAAAACAAGGAGCTCTAGATGAAGTTAAGGACATGGGTTGTCGTTTTGTCATTTTTGATGGTCATGAACCTCACCGCCGTTGTTGCCTTCCTCTTTATGCGCTCGCACGAGCCGGATGGTCGCGGCTTTCGCGGGCCGGGCTCCAGAGGTCCGTTTATGGAGAGAGGCCCACATGGTTTCGAGTCCGAGGAAAGGGAACGGCTCATGACGCTCATCCACGACTTCCGGACCGAAACAGGCGATCTACGTGACCGCGCGAAGAGCCTCGAAGACGAGATTATGGAACAGCTGCAGCGAGAGCGTGTCGATCGCGTGGCTGTCAACTCGCTGCTGAAGGAGATATCTGCGGTGAGACTCGAGATCAGCGAAGAAGCGACCGGCAAGCTGATCGAGGCAAAGGAATTCCTCACACCCCGGCAGCAGAAGATGTTTTATCGTGCGATACTCGGCGCGCGCCCCGGTGAGGGTCCGCCGGGGAAACCGCTGCGTCCTCGCCGGTAATCTACTCGTATTGCGGGTGGCGACGACGTGTTGCCCTCGAGTGCCGGGGTCCTTGCGGAAGGCCGCGGGTCCTGCCTGCCCCCGGGAGGGGGTCGTCGATTGTCCCACAAGTGCTCGCAAGCTGCGCTCTTGCGGGACGACGCCACCCGCTGCCGGGTGCGGATTCGCCGCGAACACCCGTCACGCCCTCGCATGGCGTCGCCTACGGACAACACATCGTCCTCATGTCTCGTGCAGGCGCCCCCTCGGCGAGGACACAACGATTCCCCTGATTTTGAATGTAGAGAAAGTTTGCAAGACGACACAACACGTGTTGTCTAACCGGGTGAACATGAAAACAACGAGCACGCATATCGACTTACCCGACCCCTCAAGACATCTCGCCACGGTGTCCGCTCTCGTGTTGGCGATCATCCTTGTCGCAGGGTGTAAGGATGATCCGGAGATCAGCAGCGGCTGGACGAACGGTGACATCACCGTTGACGGCGTCAACACCGAGTGGAAGAACCGCACGGTGTTTATCGAAGACGTGGACATCGTGGTGGGTGTCGTGAATGACTACGACTTTCTCTACGTGGTCCTGATGACATCCGAGCGGACGCGACAAATGCAGCTGATGCGGGGCGTGACGATGTGGTTCGACCCGACGGGTGAAGAAAGGAAGAGATTTGGGATCCGTTTCCCGCTGGTCATGGATGACATGTCACCGATGGCGTTCCGTCGTGACCAGGAAGAGCGTCGGCCATCGTTCGACGAACTCGAAACCGAGATGACCGAGTTGGAGGTTATCGGGGCGGCGGGTCCCGTCGATCGGTTGCCGGCCGACGGAACGAGTGGTATCGAGGTCAACCTCAGCCGATCCGATGGGGCCGTTGTGTACGAGCTCAGGGTACCGCTAAGAGCGGACGGTCAGTACGAGTTCGCCGTGGGTGCCAGGGCGGGGGAAGCCATCCAGATTGGTTTGGAGACCCCAGAGTTCGAGAGACCCGAGGGTGGCGGTGGAATGCCCCCCGGTGGTAAGGGCGGTGGACGTGGGGGCTACGGTGGCGGTCCTCCCGGCGGCGGCCGTGGCGGTTTCGAGCCTCCGGATCCGATCAAGCTGTGGGCCACGGTCAGACTGGCAACGCCGGGTCAACAAACAACGAATTAGGAGCGTTTGTCCAAACGATCTGAAGAGAATAGGCAGTCCCCTGAAGACATTACCAACGGGGCCCCTGGAAGACAGTCGGATGTTTGATGAAAGGAGAACAGTAATGTTTGCGAAGACGAGAGTTCTGATTACCGCTCTGGGCCTGGTTGCTTTCACGGCGTCGGGATGCCGCGATGTTGCGGAGCCCGAATCGGCAGAGTCGAGCGCGCTTCTCTCGGGGAGCGAAGCTTCAGTCGAGCACCGCGAGAGAATGGCAGAGAGACTTGCCGCCTACGGGATTGACATAAAGGAGAGCGGCGGAATATTCGGGATCGGTTGGCGAAGCCGGATGCGGCTGGGGGATGCGGAATCGGATCCCTTCGGACACGCCCGTGCGGTCGCCTTTGGTGACGCGCTGGAGGATGAACGCCGACCCGGGATCGACATGGGGACGGTTACGTTGAGTTACCCTGATGACGAGGTTGAACTCACGAAGCGCGATCGTCCCAAAGGAGGGACGATCTACACGTCCTTCATTCGCCCGCGTCACGAGAATCCGACGTCGATCGGATTTGCCGGCGGCGGAGAGTACGAGTTCGATATCAGCGGCTCGGATCAGTTTGCGGCCGTCACGCTGTCGGTGACCGCTCCGTCGGATCTGATCAACATAACGAGTCACACGCGCGGAGACACCGTGAGCCCGGACGAAGATCTGGTGATCGAGTGGTCGGGCGGTGCGGACGGCAAAGTCGCGATTGCGATCGCGGCGCTCAGCGGCGAATGCCGGGGCGGCAAGGATAGACCCGCCGGGCCGAGGGGCCGTGAAGGAAGGAGAGGGCGGCGTGGTGGCGGTCCCGGAGGACCGGGTGGCCACGGCGGTGGTCATTCAAAGCCGGCGAACGTTCTCCATGAAATGATCGACGGCAACAATGGTGAGTACACACTCACGGCGGACGGGCTTACCGAGCTGATTGGCGATAGCGGTGCCACCCGCATCGTGATCCATGTCTCGCAGCTCATCGCGTCGGATGTCGATCATGATGGCGAGACGTTGTGGGCAGTGCTGCACACGGGTGACCGAGCGATGTTGGTGCTCGAGTAGTTCATTCCTCCTTCGCAGGGGAGGAGAAAGGGCGGTTGCGATTCGTCGCGCCGCCCTTTTTTTGGTACGCCCGGCATGGGCACTGTCTTGGAGGTGCAAGTCCTCCCCTGA
>CBDVBZ010000041.1:0-26960 GCA_965372355.1 uncultured bacterium
ATCGATCGTAACGAGCGGCTTGCCTTTCGAGATCCACACACCCTCACGGGCGTTGATGGCCAGAACCGGCCCGAATACCTCGGACACGATCCGGCTCTCGGCGCGGGCCTCGGACCGGCCGACCAGGATGAGCTGCTGGTGAAACTCCAGGCTCGCCACGGGCTCGGTCACCACGAGCGCCGGGGGCATCTCCTGGCTTTCCGCGGGTGGTGCGCCGCAGGTGACGGCCATCGCGAGGACAAGAGTCGATAACAGTAATCGCTTCATCGTGGGTAGACCAATCGATTGGGGTAATGCAGGACTTACGAAAAACAAACCGGGTTTGTTCCTGAGGCTATCTAAACTGTATCCGTTTTCTTGACATTTGTCAATCGGGGCACGGCGGCGGGGCTAGGAGGCTGGGGATGTCAGATATTGCACGCTGAACAGGTTTTTGGGGTCGGTCCAGACCTTCGTCACCTCAAACCCTGCTTTGTCGGAGACGTTTGCGAATTGCTCGACGGAATACTTGTAAGAGGACTCCGTCCAGATCGCCTCTCCGGCACCGAATTCGAAGGTCTCCCCCTCAATCCGCACCTTCTGGCGAGTGAGGCTCACGAGATACATCTCGATGCGGCCCTCCTCTTCGTTGTAGACCGCACGATGCCGCCACCTTTCAATGTTGAAATCGCTATCGAGCTCTCTGTTGATGCGCCTGAGCAAGTTGAGGTTGAACTCCGCGGTCACGCCTGCGCTATCGTTGTAGGCGCTGTGCAGAATCGCTGGGTCCTTTTTGAGATCCACACCGAGAAGCAACCCGCCCCCCGGTCCAACCACCGTTCTGATGCGTGACAAAAACGCGACCGCCTCCTCCGGATGAAAGTTGCCGATCGTCGAACCCGGGTAGTAAACAACCCGATGCGACACACGTTTGGCAGCACCGGGGATTCTTAGTGAGGAATCGTTGTAGTCGGCGGCAACCGGCAGGACTTCCAGCTCCGGGTACTTTGCGGCTATCCGGTGCGATGAGCTCACAAGATGCTCCACTGATATGTCGATCGGGACATAGGCCGTGAGATCGGGCAGGTGATCGAGCAGGATCGTCGTCTTCCGGCTGCTGCCGCTCCCGTACTCGATCAACATCGCTCCGCTGCCGATGCAAGCGACGATCTCATCGATGTTTGCGTGGAGGATTCCCATCTCCGTACGGGTCGGATAGTACTCTTCCAGCCTCGTGATCTCCTCGAACAGCCGGGAGCCTCGTTCGTCATAGAAGAACTTGCACGGCAACTCCCTGACGGGCTTGCGCAACCCATCGAGGACCTCCTCCGCGAAGCTCTCCGTCTCTGGAGTAAAATCTCTGACTCTCGGGCGTCGGGACATACCCGCTGGAATCACTCCTGACAGTGTAATCGGATGGGTACCGGCAAAGAAGGGCAAGAAGTGGGCTTTTGCCAACAATACCAGAAAGTGTCAGGTCCAGAAAGACGAAAGTGGAGAGGGCGAGGGGGTTGGGAAAACGAGAAGAGGGCCGCTGTGAGCTATTTCCAAGTGGTGATCGCGAAATTCGGTGTGGGTACAACCGGTGTTACGGCATCAACTTCGCAATGTTCGCGGCCCTCTTCTTAACACTGTTTGCGCGATGCAGACCTAAGATGTCCTGTGGTCTTCTCGGACTTTCAGGGGTGGTTGGCAGAGCGGAACTAAGAGCGACGCGGCTTCTCAGATGATGAGTAATTCGGCTTATTCACGAAGCCGCGCCGTCTAAGTTTTGGGCAAAGTCATGAGCCTCTTCAATAACGAGAAGGCATCTATAATATGCTCACAAACCGAGAGTTTCCACAATCAGATAGAACGATGAATTTTGCGTAAGCACCGGCCGGAACACATTGTCAGTGTCTGTCCTACACGGCCAGGCCGTCTGTGGGGCCCGGAATCGGAACCCATTCTGCCCAAACAGGTTTGACGGATGGTAAACACTCGGGGACATGTATGGTATTTACTTAACAAGAAGTGGAAACATTTACTCGACGAGGCCGTGCTTGATGGCGTAACGCGTGATGTCCGCGTTGCTCTTCATTTGGACTTTGTCCAGGATCCTGGATCGGTAGGTGCTGATGGTCTTAACACTCAGCGCAAGCTCATCGGCTATCTGCGAAACGGGCTTACCCAATGCAATCATGACCATGACTTCGTACTCACGATCGGACAATCTGCTGTGCAAGGTAGTATCGCCGGTATCTCGCTGCAGATCCCGGGCAAGCAACTCCGCCAGAGAACGGCTGACGTACGTGCCACCCGACATAACCTTGCCGATGGCGGTCACCAGCTCCTCGGGCGCCGTTTCCTTCGTCATATACCCGGATGCACCCGCCCTCAGAACACGGACGGCGAACTGATCCTCGGGATGAATGCTGAGAACCAGAACGGGGATATCCGATCGCTGCTTCCGTATCTCCTTGAGAACATCGAGCCCGCTTCGACCGGGCATCGATATATCGAGCACGATGACATCCCAGTTCTGCTCGGAGAGCATATCGAGTGCCTCCTGGCCGTTCTTGGCCTCACCGAACACAATGTCCTCGTATTCGTCCAGCACGATCTGTTGCAGACCCCGGCGCACAACAGCGTGATCGTCAACAATAAGTATCTTCATTTGATCGACACCGCCAAGGACTCGTGATAGAGGAAGTATGCTCATGCTTAGTATATAGTCAATTTTTGGTTAGGTCAAGCGCAATGCCACCCAACTTGTTATAGTAAAGCCTGTTATAAAACCCGTCGCGTTATTCTCTTGCCTCCGGAATCACGGTCAGTGTGACCCGCTCGCTGCCTCGGAGAACGACGACCCTGACCTCAGAGCCGATCTTGACGGCGTCGAGTGCGTACGTGTAATCATAGATGTCCATGATCTTCTTGCCGCCAAACTCCACGATGATATCGCCACTCATCAGACCGGCTTTATCGGCCGGCCCGCCCGCCCGAACACTACTGAGCTTCACGCCCTCGATCTCTCCTCCTCCGGAGAAGTCGGGGATCGTCCCCAGGTAGGCGCGCCTCGCCCCACCCTGGGCGTTCTTTTCTTTTCTGCGCTCGACCCTGGCATACTGCGGCGGTTCCGGCGCCTTCGCCACATCCGTGACGAGGGCCGAGGCAAAAACCGCGATCCGTTCCATTCCATCATAATCCAGTGTCTGCCAATCGTCGGTCGGCCGGTTGTAGTCATCATGGACCCCTGTGAAAAAGCTGAGAACGGGGACCCCCTTTGGATAGAATGCCGATGCGTCGGTGGGCAGATACGGGTCCTGTTGCAGCACGAGGTCGAACGCCGCCGCGATGTTGTTCTTCTCCGCAAGCTCGGTCCAGCGCGGCGATGACCCGACACCCAGCAGAACAAGCTTGTTCTCCTTCAGGCGGCCGACCATGTCGAAGTTGAAATACGCCATAACCTTATCAAGATCGACGGGCGGGTTCTCAACGAAGTGGGTCGAGCCGATGAGCCCAAGCTCCTCCCCCGACCAAAGTGTGACGATGACTCCGCGCCCGAAATCACCCGGTCTGGCCTTGCGGGCTTCCGCAAGTGCCGCGGCGAGTTCCAGAACGACGGCGGTACCCGACGCGTTGTCGTCCGCACCGTTGTGTATCTGCCCCTCCTCCCCTTTGCGGGCCAGGGAGCCTATCTCTCCGTAGCCGATGTGATCGTAATGTGCACCGATGACCACGTATTCCTCGCCCTCCGCCGCGGGCGGGATCACCCCAACGACGTTCCGGCCGGTCGTCTGGATCCGCTTTACTCCGGTGGCGATGCGGACCGTGACGCTCGGAATGTCAAACGTACCCTGGAAGTGCGGCGCCTCTTGATCCAGCTTATCCTGTACTTCTTTCAGGTCCTTGCCGGCGTTCGAGATAATCGCTTCCGCCAGATCCTGCGAAATGGAAGCGACCACGATGCCGGCATTCGTCATGCTCCGATCGACTCTCACCGGCATCAGCTTTCCGGCGCTCGGCGAGTTCGGCCCCGTGACGACCAGCAGAGCCTTCGCACCGGCCTCCCGGGCGAGCAGCGCCTTGTACCGGACCCGAGCGTACAGGTTGAGTTCCGCGCGTCTCTCCGCCTCAACCTCTTCGGGCACATACCGGAGGACCATGACGATCTTGTCTTTTACATCCAGCCCCGCATACGAGTCGTAAGGCCTCTCGATGTCGGCGGACGACGTCACTCCGTAGCCGGCAAAAACAACGGGGCCTTCGACTTCCCCGTTCGCCGTGAACGCGAGCGGTCTGAATTGCTTGTCCAGCGAAACCGGTCTACCGCGCTCGGGATCGTCCTTGTCGTAGACAACGAGACGGTTCTCATCGGGAATGACCTCGACCCCCGACGTAAACGGGAACCCCTGAAAGTAACTCCCGTCGTCACCGAACGGTCCGACACCGGCAGCGTCCAGACGTTCCGCGATGTAGTCACCCGCTTTGCGCGCGCCGTCCGAACCGGTCATCCGGCCCTCGAGCTCATCCGATGCGAGGTACTGCACGCTTGCCTGAATATCGGCGGCGAGAATCTGGGGTGAAGACCCCGCTTCCACCCCGCGTGACTGCGACGCACGCAGGGCTTCCAGCGCCGCGTCGTGATCCCAATTGCCCAGAAAGAGCTGCGACTTTTTGGAAGACGTCCGGTTCGACGTCCAGGCGAGCTGGCGGCCATCCGGCGAAAAGACGGGCAGACCGTCAAATCCCTCGGTGAACGTCACACGGACCGGTTCCTTGGTGCCGCCGATATCGACAATGTAGAGCTCGAAGTTCGAGTAACCAAGCTTGTTCGTCGTGAAGACCACGTACTTGCCGGAAGGGTGATAAAAGGGCGCCCAGCACATCGATTCGAAATCGGTCAGTCGCTGCCTGTCCGATCCGTCGAGTCGCATCGTATAGATATCGGCCAGGGTGCCGCTCTCGTCGAAATGTCTCCACACAATCCGGTTGCCATCCGGACTAAAGAACGGTCCGCCGTCGTACCCCGGCCAGTCCGTCAAACGCGTGGCGTCGCCGCCATCCGCATTCATGATGTAGATCTCGCCGAAGTACGACGGATCCATTTCCAGACGTTTCCGGTCGTCGGCGGAGAGTCTGTCAGAGGGGTATGCATCCCGCATGGAGCAGAAGACGATCCTGCCGCCATCCGGCGAATACGCACATTCGGCATCGTACCCGACCTCATGGGTCAGCTGTTTGACCCCGCTGCCGTCCCGGCGCGCGACAAACACCTCGTATGTCTCGTCGTAGTCCCACCCGTAACGCTTGTGTGTGCCTGCCGCTCGAGCCTCGATCTCGTCCTTCTGTTTTCGCAGCGCGTCGGGGTCGAGGTGCGTCGACGCGAAAACCACCTCATCGGTACCCGGCCTGAAGAAGGAGCACGTCGTCTTGCCAATCCCGGATGTCACCCGGTGGGTCTCACCGTTGGCCAGGCTCATGATGTAGATCTGAAAGAAAGGATTTTCGGGGTCGCGCTCGCTCTGGAATATCAGGGTGCCACCGTCCGGTGAGAAATAGGCTTCTCCCGATCGTGCCCCCTGAAAGGTCAATGCCCGCACACGGTCCAGAAACCGCTTTTCTCCCTGCTGCGAATCATCTGCGGACGCCGCCGGCGCGATCGAAAAAACCGATACAACAGCGATTACCCAAAGCAGTAACAATCGATTGGCCATAACCTCCGGCTCCTTCCTTACTCGATACTTACAATCAGTTGGCTAGTTTTCGGCCGCGAGTACAGCATCGATCTCGGCGAACACCGCCTCGATCGATTGATTGCCATCGACACGCACGAGCAGGCCGCGTTCTTCATAGTAGGCAATCAACGGCGCCGTCCGCTCGTGGTAGACGCGGATGCGATTCGCGATGGTCTTCTCGGTGTCGTCGACGCGTTGCCGGGCGAGCATCCTGGTCATGAGCACGTCATCCGGCACCGCGATGTCGATGACAAGCAGGCCTTTTTTGCCCTGCTTCTCGAAGATCCTCTCCAGACCATCGGCCTGCGGTATCGTCCGCGGAAATCCATCGAGAATGAACCCCTTGTCGCAATCCGGCTCGGTCAGACGAGCGTCGATCAGATCGAGAACAATTCTGTCTTCTACGAGCTCTCCCCTCACCATTATACCCTTGACCTGTCTGCCCAGTTCGGTGTCCCTTGCCACCTCGGACCGCAGAATATCGCCCGTCGATATGTGCGGTATCCCGTGTCGCTCCATGATCTTCCGGGCCTGGGTCCCTTTTCCAGCCCCTGGCGGCCCCATGACGACAATCTGCATGTGAGGCTCCGTTTCGTCCTGACGCGGGTTGTCCGATGCGCACGACATCAACAAACCCACACATCCGGTCATGATAACAAGACACGTTATGATAGCTCTCATAATCTAATTCCCCGACGAGACTTCGGGAAGAGTCAAGGTGAACGTCGTACCCTTTCCGACCTCGCTTTCAACGGTGATACTCCCTTCGTATTTCTTGACAATATTGTATGACGTAAACAAACCCAGCCCCGCCTTCACCCGGGCGCCCTTCTTTGTAATCGTCGGGTCAAACAAACGGTCCATGTGCTCCTCGGGAATGCCGACCCCCGTATCGCTGATCTGGATGCAGACATTCGGCGACTTCTCGAACGTTCGAACCGTGATGGCGCCACTGGCATCGATCGCCTGACGGGCGTTAGTGAGCAAGTTCATGAATACCTGGTTCATCTCGCCGGGATTGCAGCGAACGAGCGGTATGCTGCCAAAGTCTCTGATCACCTGCACGTGACGCCCAAAATCATGCTCCATCAGGTTGAGCGTGCTCGCCAGCCCGTCCCGGAGATCCACGTCCTGGATCGCCGCCTGATCGAGACGCACAAAGCTCTTGAGATCCTCGACGATCCTCGATATGCGCCGTGTTGCATCGAGCGTGACATCGGCATCGCTCTCCAGAGTCTTGAGCGCATTCTGAAACTTCCTATTGCCTTTGAAATCCTCGAGCGAGGCGCTCGCGCTGAGAGTATCCACGATCATACGGGCCGCGCGCCGCGACACATCGGTCGCGCTGTTGATCACGCCAACCGGGTTGTTGATCTCGTGGACGACACCGGCGGTGAGCGAGCCAAGCGCCGCCATCTTCTCCGTCTGAACGAGCTGTGTCTGCATCTCCTTGAGCTCACGGAGAAGCTCCTCGAGCTGCTCATTCTTCTGCCGGAGTTCGACATTCTTCAGGCGCGAGATCTCGGCTTCTTTCCGCGCGCTTTCGACCTCGAACCCGATCTGCAGGTTCATGAGCCTCGAGCTGGCCTGTTCGCCGGCGACTTCCTCTTTGACCCGCTGGTATATCTTGTAGTGATCCAGGGCGTCGGAGAAATCGCCCTGCAGCGCATGAGCCTCCGACAACGCCAGATTCGCCTGGTGGATCCGGGGTTTGGCCCTGATTTCCATTGCGATGGTCAGTGCCGGGTGCAACACATCGAGGGCCTTTTCGGCATCCTTCTGCTCGATGTAGAGGTTGCCGAGGTTGATCAGGCTCGTGCTCTGCGCCTGCCGGTTGCCCACTTCCTGGCGGAGTTCCAGGCTCCTCTCGTGAAATTGTAGGGCCTGATCGAAATCCCCAAGCCGCTGATGAATCACACCGAGGTCGTTCAGCACCCTCGCCTCACCGAGCTTGTTGTCCATCTCTCTGAACAGAAACATGCTCTTTTGGTGGTACTCGCGCGCCCTTTCGTAGTCGCCCTTGCTTTGGTAGACCGTCCCCAGCCCGTTCAGCGCCCTCGCGATGCCAACGTTGTTTTCGAGCTCCTCGAAAATCTTCAGACTGCGCTCGTGGTTGTCGATCGCGCGATCATAGTCGCCGATCTCCTGATAGCTGCCACCCAATCCGGTCAGGACCCACGCCTCACGCCCCCGATCCTTGGTTTCGCGGTGAAGCTCGAGTGCCTTGAACGCTGTCGAGAACGCCTCGTCGTAGTCGCCGAGGCTCTGCTGGACGGAGGCGAGAACGCCCAGAGTTTGGGCCAGGCCCTCCTGGTCGCCCAACTCCTCGAAGACGGCGATCGCATCGTGGGAGGAGCGAAGGGCTTTCTCGTGATCAGACAGAAGAAAGTGCGCGAATGCGAGATTGCCGAGAGCGTGACCACGGCCGGTCTTGTAGCCAAGAGCCTCCGCGACCTCGTGCGCTCTTTCGCTCGTATCCAGCGCCAGCCTGGGGTCATTTGCCACGGCGTACGCCGAGGCCAGCTTGTTTAGCAGGTCGACTTTCTCTACGGTCTCCTTGCCATCCGTTAAGAGCTCCGCGAGTCGTTTCTCAAGTTGTTTGACATCCTCGGACATACCTCTGGCAGGACTCCTTTCTCGTTGCGTGGGAGAGTATATCACAGCGGGCGAGCAGGTTTAAAGCCGGGTGGGCGGGCCCGGTTCGGAGAAGGCCGCGTGGATCAACAACCGGGCGTTCGCATCAAACAAACGTCATGATTTCCTTGAGCTCTTTTCTCACGATGTCGGGCACGACCGCATCCTTGGCGGGATACCCAACCACGAGAAGCAAGAACGGCCGCTCGTTCGCGGGCCGGTCCAGTAGCTCGTTCAAGAAACCCATGGGGCTCGGCGTATGTGTCAGCGATACCAACCCGGCATTATGGATCGCCGTTATCAGGATGCCGGTCGCGATCCCTACCGACTCCTGGGTGTAGTAGTTCTTGGTTCTGGCACCATCGCCGGCCAGGCCGTAACGCTGTTCGAAAACCACGATGAGTTGGGGCGCGTTCTCCAGAAAGGACTTTTTCTCATCCGTCCCAAGGGGGCTGAGCACATCGAGCCATGCCTGAGGCGCGCGTCGCTTGTAGAACTCGTGTTCCTCGGCTTCTGCAGCCTCGCGGATTTGCTTCTTCTTAACAGAGTCACCGACCACGACGAAATGCCAGGGCTGTCTGTTGGCGCCGCTGGGCGCGCATCCCGCGGCCCGGATGCAGTCCTCGATGATCTCTCGCGGCACCGCCCGATCGGAGAACATCCGCACGGTCCGGCGCCGGTGTATGTCGTCGGCAAAGTCCTTCGCGCGTTTTTTCATCTCGTCCGGCGTGTATTCGCGGTAGTTTTGAAGCGGCAGCAATTTTGGCTTTGTCATGAGTGCCTCCGATCAGCGATCTTCTTCGTCTTTCGTCCACCTTGCGGGTCTGAGTATGTCCGTTTATGGCACGTTGCCTCAGTCCCGGTAGTTTTCGAACTGAAGCGGCATATCCCACTTTTCTTCTTTCAACAGTCCGATCACGTCCTGCAGAACATCCCTTTTCTTGCCCGACACGCGGACCTTTTCTCCCTGAATCGCCGCCTGCACCTTCATCTTGCTCTTCTTGATCCTCTTGACGATTTCCCTGGCGAGCTCGCTCTCGATTCCCTGACGCACCGTGACGGTCTGTCTTGCCTCCTTGCCCGACTCCTGGATCTCGCCGATCTCGAGACAGGCCAGATCGACTTTTCGTTTTGCGAGCTTGCCCGTCAAGACGTCGTACATCTGCTTGAGCTGAAATTCCGATGGCGCATGCATCGTGATCACGGACTCCTGTCGCTCGTACCGGGAGTTCGTGCCCTTGAAGTCGAAGCGATTCGTGACCTCGCGGTTCGCCTGGTCGACCGCGTTCGTGACTTCATGCATATCCACCTGCGATACGACATCGAATGAAGGCATTGTGGTCTCCTCTCCTCAATGGTGTACTATGAGATCATGAGTTGGATCGTCTACATCCTGGAATGTGTCAACAAGAGCCTCTACACAGGAATTACCTGCAACATGGAGCGAAGGCTGGAGGCCCATCAGAAGGGGACCGCATCCAGGTATACGAGATCCCGGCTTCCCGTCAAATTGGTCTACGAAGAGACATGTTCGTCGCGCTCGAGCGCGCTAAAACGTGAGTCGATGATAAAGCACATGGCACGGGCAGACAAGTTGCTCCTTATCGATTCCGGCGCGTCGCTGTAGATGGCCGGGTTTACTTGTGCCAGTAGTGAGGCAGCAGCAATATGATGACGGTGAAGATTTCCAGACGTCCCATCAGCATCAGCACACAGAGCACCCATTTGCCCACCACCGGGATGCCGGCGTAGGTGTCCGTCGGTCCCACGCCGCCGAGACCGGGGCCGATATTGGCGAGTGTCGCCGCGACCGATCCGAAAGAGGTGGCCATGTCCAGACCGAGCGACGACATGACGAGAACACCAACCATAAAGGTGAGAATAAACAGAATAAAGAACCCCATGACGTTTGTGACCACTTCGCGGGGTATCACGTTGTCGCCGATTCGTACCGGCACGACGGCATGCGGGTGCAAAAGCCGGGTAATCTCGCTAAACACGAACTTGACGAGTATGAAGATTCGTATGATCTTCATACCGCCACCCGTCGAGCCCGCGCATCCTCCAAAAAACATCAGCACAAAGAGCGTGAACTGAGAGCTGAAGCTCCACTGCTCGTAGTCAGCCGTGCCATAACCCGTCGTCGTCAGGATAGATATGACCTGAAACAGCGTCTTCTGGATGGTCGTTGGAACGGAGTGGTAATAGTTGATGTAAACATCCACCCCGATGACTAGAGAGGCCATACCGATGATGGACAGATAGAACAAGAACTCCTTGTTGCGGATATAGGCCTTGAAGTCGCCACGAAAGAAGCGATAGTGCAGCGCGAAGTTCGTGCCGGCGAGAAGCATAAAGATCATGACCACGTACTCGATATACGCGCTGTTGTACGCGCCGATGCTTGCGTTTTGCGTGGAGTAACCACCGGTTGCGAGCGTTCCGAACGCGTGGCAAAGCGCATCGAAGAACGACATGCCACCCAGCATCAGCAGCGCCACCTCCACTGCCGTCAACAGTACATACACGCCCCATAGAATTTTGGCCGTTTCGGTTACCCGTGGTGTCAGCTTGTCCGCCACCGGCCCCGGCACCTCGGCTTTGAAGAGCTGCATACCACCGACACCGAGAAACGGCAGAATGGCCAGCGACAACACGATGATACCCATTCCCCCGATCCAGTGGGTCAGGCTGCGCCAGAACAACATGCCGTGACTGAGCACCCCGATGTCGTCGAGAATCGTTGCGCCGGTGGTCGTAAACCCCGACATCGTCTCGAAGAACGCATTTGTGATGCTGGGAATGGCCCCGGATAGCAGAAAGGGTAGCGCACCGAAGATCGAGAGGAACAACCACGCAAATGTGACCACGGCAAAACCCTCTCGGGTTCGGAGATCGCGGTCGAGATCCGTGGTGATAAACGACGAGTAGCCGGCGATCAGCGTGATGCCCGCGCTGATCAGAAACGCCATGTAGTCTTTTTCGCCGTAAAACAAAGAGAAAGGGATCGGCAGAAGCATTGCGATCCCCAAACACATCAGCAGGAACCCTAGTATGTGGACCACGCTGGCGATTCGCATAGCGGTCTTCTGTCCCCCCTGCGGCGCGTCCGCTACTTGAAAAGCTTGTCGACGCTGTCCAGCGCGCTCGGCAGAGCAAATATAACGACCCGATCCCCGGCGGCAACCCGAGTGTCACCTTTGGGAACGGTGATCTCCTCTCCGTGCAAGATGGCGCCGACGATCGCGTCCTGAGGAAACTGCATGTCCTTGAGCTTCTTTTTGGTGATCTTCGATCCGGACTTCGCGATGTACTCGATGCACTGCGCCTCGATGCCCGGCAGGCTCGCAATCGCGGCAACCCGCTGATGCCGGATGTACCGCAGGACGGCGTTTACCGTCATAAGCTGTTTACTGACAACAGCATCCATGCCGATCGTACCGGTAATCGGCAGATATTCCACCTTGTTGACGAGTGCGATCGTGCGTGGGATCTTCATGTGCCGCGCGAGAAGCGTCGAGATGAGATTGGTTTCATCATCACCGGTGACGGCCACGAAGGCGTCCATATCCATAATTCCCTCCGCCGCCAGCAGGTCGTAATCCGTTCCATCACCGTGAATGATCAGCGTATGCGGAAGCACCTCGGCAATCTCCTCCGATTTCTCCGCATTGCTCTCGATGATCTTGACATTCAGCTCCTTGCCCACTGCGGACGCGATGAACTGGCCGATCAACCCGCCTCCCAGGATCATGATGTCATCGATTCGGGTGTCCTTCTTACCGGTAAGAGCGATGAACTCCTTTGTGTACTCCGGGTCCGAGATCACGAATATCTGGTCACCCGCCTCGAGCGTATCGTGTCCTCGTGGAATAATCGTTGCCTGACGACGAACGATCGCGACGATTCGCATCGGCGGATCGCCTTGTTTCGGCGCGAGTTCCTGGAGCGGGGTTCCCAGCAGCTTCGAGTGCTTTTCCAATCGAATCCCCAGCAACTGCACCCGCCCATCGACAAACTCGATGAGGTCCGTGGCACTCGACTGCCGTATCAGACGTACGACGGCATCGGCCGTCTCTTTTTCCGGGTGGATCAGGACATCGATCCCCAGCTCTTCCTGGGTGAGATAGTGGTCGGGTGAGGTGTACTCGGGATTTCTGACCCGGGCCAACGTGTTGCCCACGCCAGCCTTCTTGGCGATCTGGCACACCAGTATGTTGACCTCGTCATTGTTCGTCATCGCGGCCACGATATCCGCGTCGTCTATACCGGCGGTCTTCAATGCGCTATAGTTCGACCCGTGACCCTCGATAACAAGAGCGTCGATCTGCTCCTTCGCTCGCTTGACCCTACGGGGATCGGCCTCGATCATCGCAATATCGAAGTTCTCGACGGCGAGACGTTTCGCGAGCTGGAGGCCGATGTCCCCAGCACCAACAATCAGTATCTGCATGGCCCGATGTCCTCCAAAACCGGTTTCCCAGAGTATTCCAGGAGATTATTGGAAACAAAGACAGGCTGACAAGGTCTTTGTGGTCCCTCCACAGAGCCTTGGTAGAACGGAGTTTGCCCCGGTTTGCCGTACATCAGGCAAAGTTCCGGTACCGGGGCTCGTACATGTGCGAGCTGATGTGGTTGACGACGTTGCCCGGCCGGGCCTCCGTGGTCAGACCGCTCTCATAGACCACTTCCGCGACCGCGGCGGCGATCAACAGCGACACGTCACGAATCTTGGTCAGGGGCGGATACACGGAGCCCCAACTCAGATCTTCCTCAGAGACCTGTTCCGCAAGCGTTTTCGCGGCGGCAAAGAACATCTCGTCGGTCACACGCGTGGCGCCACTCGCCACGACACCGAGACCGACACCGGGGAATATGTAGGCGTTGTTGCCCTGGCCGGGCACCAGCCGCCGCCCGTTGAAATCGACTGCGTCAAAAGGGCTTCCGCTGGCGAAAATGGCCCGGCCATCTGTGTGCGTGTATGCATCCTCGGCCGAGCATTCCGCCTTTGAGGTCGGATTCGACAACGCGAAGACAATCGGATGCTCGTTTTGATCCGCCATCGCCCGGAGCGCGGCCCTCGTAAACGTATTTGGTTGCCCCGACACACCGACGATCGCGGTGGGCTTGAGCGAACGAATCGCAGAGACCAGGTCGCCGAGCGGCTCATGGTCGTGGGCAAAAGGCTTCTTGTGATTGGCCAGGTCCTCGCGGCTCTTTACGACGAGCCCTTTCGAGTCTACGAACCAGCACTTCAACCGTGCCTCTTCTTCCGAGATACCCTCCCGGGTCATCGCCGACACGACCAGAGTCGCGATTCCGATCCCCGCCTCACCAGCGCCGAGAAATACGATCTTCTGATCGACCAGCGCCTTCTTTGTAATACGCAACGCGGAGTACAAACCTGCCAGCATCACGCTCGCCGTGCCCTGCACATCGTCGTTGAACACCCTCGCGCGATCCCGGTATTCCTTGAGCAGTCGAAACGCGTTCGATGTGGCAAAGTCCTCGAACTGGATCAATGCATCCGGAAACACCTCCTGGACGGCAGTCACGAATTCCTCGATGAGACTGTCGTACTCCTCTCCCGTGTGCCGTGGTTCCGGTATGCCAATATAGAGAGGGTCATTCAGCAAATCGTTGTTGTTTGTCCCGACATCGATGGTGATCGGAAGCGTTCTCGACGGGTCGACCCCGGCACACGCCGTGTAGAGCGACAGCTTGCCCACGGGGATCCCCATACCGTTGGCCCCGAGGTCACCCAGGCCGAGGATCCGCTCGCCATCTGTAACGACGATGACGCGGACATCCCGGCGGTGCCAGTTGCGAAGCACGGAGGCGACACGACCGCGGTCACGAGCGCATATAAAGATGCCCCGCGGACGGCGAAAGATGTGCCCGTAGAGCTGACAGGCCTTGCCCACAGTGGGGGTATAGATGACCGGCATCATCTCCTCGATATAGTCTTGCAGCACCCGATAGAACAGAGTTTCGTTGCGACCCTGGAGCGCCGTCATAAAAATGAACTTCTCGAGGTCATCCGGTTTGGCGCGGAAATTCTCCATGATGCGCTGCGTCTGGACATCCAGATTGGAAACCCGTGGCGGCAGGAGACCGTGGATCCCCAGGGCGTCCCGTTCCTTCTCGGTGAACGCCGTGCCCTTGTTCAACTCGGGATCGTGTAATAGCTCGAAGCCACGCGGCGCGGGAACGTTCTTGTCGATATTTCTGTTTTTAGGATCGTGATTCGACATCTTAGCTTAGTCCTCCAGAGTGAACCCGATTTTGACCGTGACCTGCCAGTCGGCGACCTTGTCGTCCTGTATGTGAGCCCTCGTGCTGACGACCTCGAGCCAACGCATGTTGCGGACGGTCTTGGCCGCCCTGGCCACGGCCGTGTTGATGGCGTCTTCCAGATCCGTCGGCGACGTGCCCGTAATCTCGATGTTCTTGTAGACGTGGTGACTCATTGTGCCTCCTGTGAGATAGGGGTGAACGAAATCAAAGGGGGTATTCTAGCACACTTTGCGGGCCCCGGGGGGGGAGCGAGCGAGGGTCCCCGCTATCCCGGTAAGGCGCGGGCGCTCGCCGTACCCCGCTGAGCGTCACTTCAGATCTTCGCGGGGCGGGGAGAAGATGTCGAGGACTTCACACTGGGTCCGCGCCACACCCGAATGCGGCATGTTGGGCGGGAGAACGAACACGACGCCGCGTTTGAGCAGGTGAGGTTCGCCTTCAACGACCAGCTCCAGCTCCCCGGACAACACATTGACCACCTGCTCGTTGGGGTGGCTGTGCTCGGGCAGCTCGGCGCCGGCTTCGCACTGCACGTACGAGAGCGTCATTCCGTCCGTGTGTATCAGTTTTGCGTCAAATCCGGGAGCAAGCGTCTTGACTTCGTGCCCATCCAAATCGATCTTTGGCATTCTGTGTCCTTTCTTTTGTAGCCCGCATCACCGGGGTGCGATGTCTGTCCATCACAATAGCCCCGTGCCCAACCCGACACCGACAATGAGCAACAGCGTGCCTGTCAAATATCGCAGCGACGCCACGGTGATCTTTGGGAGAAGTTTCTTGCCGATCAGTGCACCGCAGAACGCAAACAGCGTTGCCGTAGCGACCAGCAGCCATTCCTCCCGGCCCTGGAGCCCGGTGTTGCCCGCGCGCCAGAAGGCGGCGCCATAGACCACCAGCCGAACCGCATCGACGAGAAATCCGATGACCGCCTGCGTCGCCACAAAGGCCGCCGGTGTGAGCGTCAGGCGGCCGAGAAAAGCGGCACGGAGTGCCCCCTGGTGACCGGACAGCCCCCCGAAAAACCCCGAGAAAACACCGCCAAGGGGCAACCAGCGCGTGCTGAATGTGACCCCGTGCATTGCGGGCAGCAGGTCGAGAAGCGCAAAACCGACAATCAGTATTCCCATGATCAAGCGGAGCGGCGTAATGACTGCTTCCCGCCCGCCCAGCTGCCAGACAAAGAGCGGTTCGAGCCCGGAGAGTGTCGTGAGAAGCCAGGCACCAAAAAACGCGGCGACAATCGCCGGCAGGCCAAACCGAAGCACGATTCCCCGGTTTGCATCCTTGTGAAGAAGAATCACCTTGAACAGGTTGTTTGCGCCGTGGACGACGGCGGTTGCCGCAACGGCTACATGCAACGGGAAGAACAACGCGAACGCGGGGAGCAGGAGCGTCCCCAGCCCAAAACCCGTAAACAATGTCAAACCCGACACGAATAGCGCCGCGAGTCCCACCACGATAAAGCTCACAACAACGATCTCCTAGGTCAGCTTGCAAACGACTGGTCTGAAATCAAAGCGACGGGGAACGGAGCACCAGCATCTTTTCGATCTGCATGTCGTGTATCGTATGCGGAATACCACCGACACCCAAACCGGAATGTTTCAGACCGGCAAACGGCATCCAGTCGACCCTGAACGCCGTATGATCGTTGACCATGATCGCGGAACCATCGAGGTGGTTGTATGCGTACATGGCCGTATCAACGTCCCGCGTAAAGACGGCGGCCTGGAAGGCCAGCGGCAGGCTGTTTGCACGCCAGATCGCATCGTCCAGATCCGCGTAGGGATAGACGCAGATCACCGGTCCGAACACCTCCAGCTCGCTCACCTTGGCTTTGGCCGGGGGGTCGAAGAGGACGGTGCACTCATAGCAGGAGTCCGAGATCCGCTTCGCACCGGAGAGAACTTCTGTGCCGGCATCGAACGCCTCATTGACCCAGCTCTCGACTCGATCGACCTCCGCAGGCCGGATCAACGGTCCCACATCCGTGTCGGCGAGCGTGGGATCACCGATCTTGAGCTGTTTGCCGGCCTCGGCCAGCCGGTTTGCGAGATCCTTGGCAATCGATTCGTGGGCATACACCCGCTGGACCGACACACAGACCTGGCCCGCGTGGTAAAACCCGCCCTTGCTAAGCATCGGAATCGCGGCATCCAGATCGGCATCCGCCGCAACGATTACCGGCGCCGAACCGCCGTGTTCGAGGGCGCAGCGCGTGCCCGGTGCGAGCTTCGAGCGTAGTCCCCACCCGATCTCGGCGCTGCCAATAAATGAGAAAAAGGCGACCCGTGAATCGGTCACCAGTCGCGTGGCATCATCCCGGCCGGCGACGAGTGGCTGACACCACTCCGGCGGCAGCCCGGCCTCGTGCAGCATGCTCACGAAGCGGAAGCACGACAACGGCGTATCCGAGGCCGGCTTGACGATGACGGGACAACCGGCGGCGACCGCGGGGCCGACCTGGTGAACGATCAAGTTGAGCGGATGATTGAACGCACTGACGGCGACAACGACGCCGATGGGTTCCTTGCGGGTAAATGCCACCCGATTTTCGGATGCCGGCGTCAGCCCCATGGGGATTTCCACGCCCGCCTGCGTACGCAACACCTCGATGCAGCCCGTGAGGCTGTCAATCGCCCTCACGGCCTCGACCTTGGAGTCGGCGAACGGTTTACCTCCCTCGCGCGCGGCTTCCACGGCAAGCTCATCGACACGTTGGGACATCATGCCGGCGACCCTTTCCAGAACGGCAACGCGCTCGTGCGGCTTTAGCCATTTCTTTCGATTGCGAAACAGTTTGTTTGCATTGTCCAGGGCCTTTTCGACAGCCGCACCGTCGGCGAGCTTTACCGACCCGATCTCCGTCCCATCGTAAGGGGCGACCACCTTCAGATCACCGTTGTCCGTTGTGGCACCCGGTATCATCATCGGAAACTCGTTTGTCATCTCGTGTCCTTTCTCCTGCCTGTCTCGCCATGGCGGTTGAGCCGCAACCGAAGGTTGTCAACCTACCCTGGAAGGGCTCCCAACCGGCCTACGCAACATCTGTCCTGGAAAGGCTGCCGCGAGGTCGGCATCACATTAGCTAAAGCGCTTTGCTCCTGTCACGGATCTCATGGTTGAGGATCCGGTCATTATCCGAATAATCGATGGGCAGATCGACAACGTGAACTCCCGGTTCCGCAAAACACTGCTTCAGTTGCGGGACAAGACCATCCGCCGAGTCCACGCGGTGGCCATGAGCGCCGTAGCTTTCCGCGTATTTCACAAAGTCAGGGTTTCCAAAATCGAGGCCAAAGTTCGCAAAACCCATGCTCGCCTGTTTCCACTTGATCATGCCATACCCGCTGTCTCTCAGAATGAGCACGACAAGCTTCATATCCATCCGCACGGCGGTCTCGAGCTCCTGCGAATTCATCATAAACCCGCCGTCACCGCAGATCGCCATCACCTTCTTGCCCGGGCGGATCAGGCTGACCGCCATCGCCGACGGCAACCCGGCGCCCATGGATGCGAGCGCGTTATCGAGAAGAACGGTGTTGGGCTTGTGGGCTTTGTAGTTTCTGGCAAACCAGATCTTATACATTCCGTTGTCTAGTGCGATGGTTCCATCAGAAGGCATGACCTTGCGGATATCGGCCACCATACGCTGAGGATAAATGGGAAAACGGGGGTCATCGGCCCCCTCGAGCATGTGACGCTCGACGTGCTCCCGCACTTTCATGAAGTATGAGAAGTCCCACGAATCCTGTTTCTCAATGCGCTCGCAGATCTGCCACAGGCTGTTTGCGATGTCTCCGACGACCTCGATCTGTGGGAAATAGACGGGATCGACGCTGGCGGTCATGAAATTGACATGGATAACCTTCGTCCCCCCGGGTCTCATAAAAAAAGGTGGTTTCTCGACAACGTCGTGGCCGACATTGATAATCACATCCGCGTGGTCGATGGCGCGATGGATGAAATCACCGTCGGACAAAGCGGCATTGCCCAAAAACAGCGCGTCACGCTCATCAACGACTCCCTTGCCCATCTGCGTGCTGATGAAGGGCACGCCGGTCTTGTCGATCAACCTCCGGAGCATCCGGCATGTCAGCTTGCGGTTTGCGCCCGCGCCGACAAGAAGCAACGGGCTCTTCGCTCCTTCGATCATTTCCACCGCGTGCCTGATTGCCTTCTCTTCCGCGATCGGACGTCGCACACTGCTCTTTGGTATCACATCGGTTTGGGTTGTTTCCCGCGCGATGTCCTCGGGAAGCTCAAGATGGCCTGCCCCCGGGCGCTCCTCCTCGATTCGACGGAACACCTCACGGACACGCGAGGGGATGCTGTCACCGCTGACAATCTGCATCGTGTATTTGGTCAGCGGTCTCATCATATCGACGACATCCACGATCTGAAACTGGCCCTGCTTACTGGCCTTTATCGGTTTCTGTCCGGTGATCATCAACATGGGCATCGCCCCGAGCTGCGCGTATCCCGCCGCCGTCACGAGATTGGTCGCTCCGGGACCGAGTGTCGCGAGGCACACACCGGCTTTGCCCGTCAACCGGCCGTATGTGGCCGCCATAAACCCGGCCGCCTGTTCGTGCCGGGTCAATACGAGCCGGATACTCGAGTCACGCATTGAATCCAGGAGATCGAGGTTCTCCTCGCCGGGAACCCCGAAGAGGTACTCGACTCCTTCCGCCTCGAGCGCTTTGACAAACAAATCGGATGCCTTCATCTAGATCCTCTCTACCCTTGTTTCACTCGTGGGTTAACGTTGCTCCGCGAACGCGTTACGGGCTTGCGCCACAAATGTACGAACCAGACCCGGGTCTTTTCTGCCCGCCGCATCCTCGACACCGGTGTGAACGTCCACACCCGACGGTCGAACTTCGCGGATCGCCCGTTGGACGTTGCCGGGGTTGAGACCACCGGCAAGAATAACAGGATGCGGAGAGCGTTCGACCACCTCGCGGCTCTTCTGCCAATCGTGTGTCATCCCGGTCGCACCCCTCGCCCCGGTGGAGCCATCGAACGTATCTGTAATAACTGCATCGACATATCCGGCTAGAGCGGCGGCATCCGAGCCTGGATCGGGCCGCCCGGGCTCACCAATAATGATGCTTTTTACGATCCGCAGACCCGGGGCCATCCGTCTCAATTTCTCCAGTTCGTTCGGGTCGATGTCACCGTGAAGTTGAACGATATGTGCACCGGTCCTGCGGCACAACGCCCCGATGTCTTCCGAGCGATCCAGGTATGTTATCAGAACAACGCGGTCGGGCAAACCGATCGACTCGATGATTCTCGTCACGTCTGTCTCCGTAACACCCTCGTGATGCACCGGTGCATTCACCGGGAAACCAAGATAGTCGACCCCGCACTCGATCAGCATTCGGGCTTCCCGTTCATCCGCGATGCCCGCGACTTGAATGCTGTTATGGATCGTGAAATCGCCGGAATGACCGGCACTGGCGTCAAGCGACATCATCGCTTCCCCGGGGGTAGAGCGTGGCAAGCAGCTTCCCGAGATATGTGAATACATCCGTCGCGGTGAATATGCCGACGAGTCTGCCCTCGCGGACCACGAGCCCCGTCGCGATATGGCGACGCGCCATTTCGTTGACGACGCCGTCCAGAGGCGCGGTCAGCTCCACGATATAGGCGTTCAGATCGGCGATATCCCGGACACGCGGCTCGCCTTCACCCGGATCGGACTGGGCGCGTTTGACGTCGCGGTCGGAAACCACACCCACCGGCTTGCCCTTGTCGGTTACGGGCAGATGACGAATATCGCGCTCTGCCATCATCTTTGAAACAGCATCCACCGTATCCTCCATGTCAACCGAGTAAGGGAAGGGTGTCATGATGAACTTTATGAGGGGTACACGTTTCATGACGGTCCTTTTGCGGATGTCGGACAATAGAGGATCATCACAAAGGCGGGTGAGATTGAGCAACTGCGTAAACGCACTGGCGCTGGCGCGCTCACAAGACACCGCGCCATGCAAAACCGGTTTCGATAGAGAATATCACATCGGAGCGTCGAGTTGTATCGCTGTTTTGGACACCCGGAGGCAGGGTGTACGAGTCCGATGTGGGCGACGCTCAGTCAAACGGAAAGAAGAAGGGCACGATCAATACAAGGAGAATCAGGATGGCAATGGTGAGCGGTGTGCCAACACGAACATAGTCCTTTGCACGATACCCTCCGGCGCCCATCACCAACAGGTTCGCCTTGTGGCTGAAGGGCGTCATGAACGCCGCAGACGCCGCGAGGCTTACGCCCATCATGATCGGATACGGGCTCAATCCGAGATCGGACGCGGCCTGCAACGCCACGGGACTCAGAAGTACAACCGCCGGCGCGCCATCCAGCCCCTGGCTGAGAACGCTGGAGAGAAGGATCAACGCGGCGAGGATGGCATACGGCCCCAACGGTCCGGCGACACCGGTCACCATGTTCGCAAGGAGCAGCGCCGCTCCGGTTCGCTCCATGGCAATCCCGACGGGGAGTACCGCGGCAACAAGGAATATCGCTCGCCACTCGATCATGCGGTAAGACTCTTGCATGGTCAATGTGCCAAAGAGCAGCGCGAGTGACGCGGCCGTAAACGCCGCCACGTGGATCGGTTGAAACCCGGTCACCACCATACCCACCATGAGCAAAAGCGCACCCACGGCGATCGGCGCCCTTTTTGTTCGCCTTGGGGCCGTTGCGATACGCGACAGGACTACGAAATCCGGATCGGCGGCCAATCGCCGGATGCGTTCCCATGAGCCCTGAAGCAGAAGCGCATCACCGAACTCGATACGCACCCGAGCCAGACCGGTTCGGATCGGTCTGTCCTCACGCCAGATCGCCAGAACCTGGAGCCCGTATCGCTCACGAAACGTGATCTCCCCGAGCGTTCGGCCGATCAGCGATGATCTCGGCGCGATCGTGGCCTCGACGACACCAACCTCATCCGATTCGATTGCGGGTTCGGGCATCTCTGACTCGATCTGCACATCACCCAGCGCGAGAAGATCGACGATGCCCGCCGGCGCACCGGCGACCAAAAAGCGATCACCCGCACGGATGACCTCGTCTCGCGACACGGCGAGAAGGGTCTCGCCCTCGCGTATAATCCCGGCGATCATCAAGCCGATGAGCTCGCCCATGCGACCCGCGCCGATAGTGGTGCCGACGAGTGGCGACTCCTTTGGGATACGGATCAGAAATACATCGTCGTCAAGTTGTCTGACGGCTGATAGCCCCACGACCTGAACATCGAAATCGGGCATCCTGGCGACCCCGTCCAGCTGCTTGCGGGTGCCGAGCGCGAAGAGCTCGTCATCCGCCTCGAGGACCGTCCGCGCGAGGTGCCCACGCAACATTCTATCCCCACGCTTGATGGCGACAACGACAACACCGAAGTGCTGCCGAAAGAGCAGGTCCTTGAGGCTGTTGCCAACGATCACCGAGTCCGGGTTCAACTTCATCCGGATACCGCTGACACCACGTGTCGGGCGAGGTAGCTCGGCGAATCGCGCCGACTCCACCTCCACCCCCCGAACCCGAACCAGCTCCTGCAAATCCGCCAGACGACCCTCGACCAGAAGGATGTCGCCGCCGCGGAGTATTGCGTCGGCTTTTGGCGCCAGGCGCTTGCGGCCATCGCGGAGGATGGCGACAACCTGAACGTTGAGGGCGCTACCCAAACGAGCCTGTCCGAGCGTCATCCCATCAAGCCGCGAGTCCTTCGAAAGGCGGATGGAAAACAATCGATCCTTGAGTTGGTAGACTTGCCCGAGTGCTTTGGTGTCGTCCCCCTCTCGAGACCGCTCGCGCGTCGGCAGCAGCTTGCGCCCGATTGTGATCATAAAGAGAATCCCCGTCACCAGGATCAGCGCTCCAAGGGGGGTAAAATCGAACAAACCGAACGGTTCCAGACCGCTTCCCTTTAACATCTCCGCGGCAAGGATATTGGGAGGCGTGCCGACCAGGGTCGACGTGCCGCCAAGAATCGCTCCGAACGAGAGAGGCATAAACAGACGTGACGGCGAGAGCCCCGCGCGCGCGGCGACGCTTGCAACCGCGGGCATCAAAACCGCTACCGCCGCGATGTTGTTCATAAAGGCGGAAAGCACGCCTGCCGTCAACATTATGAAGATGATCAACGGGACTTCGCGACTACCCACAATCGCGTGAATACGGCCGCCGATCATATCGGCAACTCCCGTCTGTTGCAGTGCGCCACTGACGATGAAGATAGAGAGCATCGTAATCACCACCGGTGACGAAAAACCGGTGAAGGCCTCATCCGGGGTCAGATACCCGGCCATCAGGAGTGTGACGAGACCGAGAAACGCTGTGAGATCGACGGGGAGTTTCTCGGTGAGAAACAGGTAGACCATCACGGCAAGGATCGCGAACAGTATTCCGATTTCGATAGTCATCTTTTGCGTTTGCTCGGGCGCATGGGGGTACTCGCTACCAGTCGTTCACTTCATCTAAAACGGCGAGAACAACGATATCTGAAGCCGAGCGCAACTACAATCTCTTATGTGACCTGCCCGTCGTCCTGCTCGTGCGTGTCGTCCAGTGGCCGCAGGCGCACGATCGTCGCGCCCCAACTGCTTGCGTCACCCGCCAGGGTAAAAGAGGCAACTTCCGGCAACCGCTCGAGGACGGCGTGGACCGTCTTACGCAGCACACCGGTGCCCTTCCCATGGATAATCCGGAGATCGAGGATTCCGCGCTCACGACATGCCCGGATGTACTCGGGCACCAGCGATTTTACATCCCGCGGGTGAAACGTGTGCAGGTCGAGCGTGCCGTCGATGGGCAGTTCATGAGGCTCGTTGTCGTTCATAGGAATCTTACGGACGGATCGGGCCATTTTGCGGTAGCGCTCACCGGTCCGCCTTGTATTGTGAGGCGCCAACGCACTCGAGACCTTCGGGATACGTGGCCACAGTCTCCCGAGTCTGAGAAGGAACCGTCTTCAGGAATGACGTGCCATCAAACGCTTTGTCGATGAGGCTGCGATTTAGCTCGTACGTGTATGGGACAAACTCACTCGTCACGTCGCCGGAAAGTGCGGAGTTGACGTCCAGCACACGGACCGGTGTGTCACAATTGAAATCAAGATCGGTCAGTGTAACCGACCGGCGTTTGCCAACGGCAAACGTCCGGAAATAAACCGTGGCGTCTCTCATGTCATAGACGATACTCCACTTCGTATACTCCCCCTGCGCAAGAGAGCCAAGAATATCGAACGCATAGTCGACACTGGACCGGTCACCTTTCTCGTCGAAAAGAGCGACCATCGCGGCGGCGTTTACAAAGCGCCCCAGTGATGTCTTGCTCGCGGAGACACGCCGGTCGCCGCCGAACCCCTCAAACCGGCGGCTGTACTCCAGCGAGGATGCATATGGGTGGTTTGTCAATACGGTCCACGGGAGTGTGTCCTTTGTGTGGTATACGAGCTTCCCGTTCAGAAACTCGATGCTTGCGCATCCTCCCTTTGCATCCGCGACGAGGTAGTGGATCCTCGCGGATCCTCCCTTCTCGATGCGGATCTTCGAGTCGCTTGCGATGACATCGTCGACGGTGGCCGAGTTGTCGAGCTGGTACTGAATCCACTGCATCTTTCCCACGCCGGGTCTCGAATCCGCCGATGGGTACTCCGAATCATCGAGCCACATCAGCTCGACGACCAGTCCGGCCTCGTTCATGCCACCCGATGGGAGCTCGCGGCCGTACTGGTTAAACGTGACGCTCCCATACTTCGATATCCAGGTAGCAGACGGCCCGTTCGTCATGGCAACCTTGGACACCCCTCGCTTGTTTATGACAAGGAGGCCAACGTCAACCGACCAGTCATAGTTCTTGCCAAAGACCGGTCTGTCACTATGCATATAGAACGTAGAGCACGCGCCGGAGGGACGAGGCAACAGCAGGACGAGCGCCACGACCGCCGTCGCCGCCGCTCTCCGCAGCCGCGGACCTGTCCTTGGTGTGGGATCCCGTGGCAACCGCTGCAAGGTTCCGTTTATCATTTTGGTTTATTGCCGGTCCGCCGTTTGACTTCCTCGATGATGGCGTCTGTTGCGTCGTCCGTGGTCCCCGACCCACCCACATCGGGTGTAAGCAATTCCTTCTGGCCTTGTGCGACGGCGCAGACCGACTCGTATATGTGCAGACAGGCCGTGGTGTCGCCCAGGTGGCGACACATCAACGCAGCCGACAGAATCAAACCGATCGGGTTGGCGATGCCCTTGCCCGCCAGACCCGGCGCGGTATCGTGGATTGCTTCGAAAACGGCACAGTCATCACCGTAACTCGCCCCCGGCGCCAGCGCCAGCCCGCCGGCCAGTCCCGTGGTCAAATCACCGACGATGTCACCGTATAGATTCTCCAGCAGTAGCACGTCGAATTGGGAGGCGTTTTCGATGAGTTGCGCCGCGAAGGCTTCTACGAGCATGTCATCGAACTTAATTTTGTCCCCGAACACCCGCGCCTCTTTCCGCGCCCACGTGAGAAAGAGACCATCCGCCTTTTTCATTATGTTGGCCCGGTGAACGGCGGTGATCCGCCGTCGCTGCCACTCGATGGCGTAGTTGAACGCGAAGCTGGCGATTCGCTGACTCGCCCGGTCGGTGATCACCCGGGTTGATGTGATCACACCCGGCGCGACTTCGTTTTCGAGACCGGCATGGAAAGACTCTGTGTTCTCGCGGATGACGACGAGGTCGAACGGGCCAAATCTTGTCTCGAGACCGGGTATGGCCTTGATCGGGCGGACATTTGCGAAGAGATAGAGCTCTTTGCGAAGGCGCACGTTGGTGGGAATGCGATCGCCACCGGTGGGTGTGGCTATAGGGCCCTTGAGGGCAACGCCCGCCCGGCGGATTTCTTCTATGACATGCAGAGGGAGGGCGTCACCGTGCCTCTCGAACGCGCTCTGCCCGACTTCCATGGGCAGCCACTGAACGAGATCGGTCGCGGCATCGACCACCCGGCGCCCCGACTCGACAACCTCGGGCCCAATACCATCTCCGGGCAGCAAGATGACTCTGCGTTTGCCCATTAGCCTCCCCGGCAAAGACGCTTGCAACACATACGGATAAGCTCTAGAGCATCCGGCCTGTAGGATCCTGCCGCCACGACAGCAAGACCTTCATATAGTTGGCTCGCTCGAACGCCGTCGGCTCGGCGACGTTCTTCTGGCTCATGCTGCCCTGCATCTGGGCGATGGACTCGTACTCTCGATCCTCCATCCACCGCTCGAGATCCGTGAGGATCTCACCGACGCGGCCAATGCCGTTCCGCAGGATCTCTGAAGCCACCATCGTGCAGCTCGCCCCGGCCATCATGCCTTTCAACACATCCTCATGTGTCCGAACACCGGTCGTGATCGCCAGGTCTACCGGCACTCGGCTGTAGAGAATCGCTACCCAGCGGAGCGGCAGCCGCATCTCGTGCTGGCTGCTGAGAACGAGATGCGGTTCAACTTCCAGTTTCTCGAGATCGAAATCCGGCTGGTAGAAACGGTTGAACAACACGAGTGCGTCGGCACCGGCCTTTGCCAGACGCTGAGCCATATTGGCCAGGTTGCTAAAGAACGGGCCGATCTTGACCGACACCGGGATCGATACGCTCTTCTTGACATCCTCGACGGTTTCCACATACATGCGCTCGACGTCTGCGGCTACCATATCCGGGTTTGTCGGGATATAGTAGATATTCAGCTCGATCGCATCGGCGCCCGCCTCTTCGATCTTTCTTGCGTACTGTATCCACCCGCCACTCGACACGCCGTTCAAGCTCCCCATGATCGGGATATTGACCGCCTCTTTCGCCCGATGGACCCGATCCAGGTACTCGTCCGGCCCGACCTTGTGGTCCGAGATCTCCGGAAAATAGCTGAGCGCCTCGCCAAAACTCTGGCTGCCGTAGCTGAGATAATGATCCAGCTCGTGGCTCTCCAAAGTGAACTGCTCCTCGAAGAGCGAATACATCACGACGGCGGACGCACCGGCGTCTTCGAGGCGACGGATATTGTCGAGGCTCTCCGAAAGAGGCGTCGATGATTGGACAAGCGGGTTTTTTAGTTTCAATCCCAGATAAGTCGTCGACAGATCCATGCTACTCCTCTTTCTCAACTTTCTTGGCCATCTTCTCGTATCGTGCCCACCGCTCCTCGATCAGTTCCTGCGAACGCTTGAGCATACGGGCGGCCGCCTCGGGATGCGTCCTCTGCAAAACACGGAAGCGGTTTTCGTTGTACCGGTAATCCTTGAGCGGTATCGAGGGACGCTTCGAGTCGAGCTGGAAGGGGTTTTCCCCCG